>JBHAES010000401.1:0-2515 GCA_041855725.1 Actinomycetota bacterium | reverse complement strand
GTTCACCCGCAAGGCGGGCCGCCAGACGCAGGTGAAGGTGATGACCGACGGCATCCTGCTCGCCGAGATCGCCCACGACCGGCTGCTGCGCCGCTACGACACGATCATCGTCGACGAGGCCCACGAGCGGTCGCTCAACATCGACTTCCTGCTCGGCTACCTCAAGCAGCTGCTGCCCAGGCGGCCCGACCTCAAGGTCATCGTCACCTCCGCCACCATCGACACCCAACGGTTCTCGAAGCACTTCGACGACGCCCCCGTCGTCACCGTCAAGGGCCGTACGTACCCGGTCGAGGTGCGCTACCGCCCGATCCGCGACGACGGCGCCGCCCGCGACGAGACCGACGACGACGCACCCAGGGCCCGCCCCGCGAGGGTCGTCGCCGCGGTCGAGAAGGACCTCAACGAGGCGATCTGCGACGCCGTGGTGGAGCTGCAGGCGGCCGGCGACGGCGACGTCTTGGTGTTCCTGTCCGGCGAGCGGGAGATCCGCGACGCCGCCGACGCGCTGCGGGCGCTCGACCTGCCCTTCACCGAGGTGCTGCCCCTCTACGCCCGCCTGTCGGCCGCCGAGCAGCACCGCGTGTTCCAGCCGCACACCGGCCGCCGCGTGGTGCTGGCCACCAACGTGGCCGAGACGTCGCTGACGGTGCCCGGCATCCGCTACGTCGTCGACCCGGGCACCGCCCGCGTCTCGCGCTACTCGCGGCGTACGAAGGTGCAGCGGCTACCCATCGAGCCCGTCTCGCGTGCCTCGGCCGACCAGCGGGCCGGACGCTGCGGCCGCGTCGCCCCGGGGATCTGCATCCGGCTCTACTCCGAGGCCGACTACGAGGCCCGGCCCGAGTTCACCGAGCCCGAGATCCTGCGCACCAACCTGGCGTCGGTGATCCTGCAGATGGCCGAGGCCGACCTCGGCTCGGTGGCCACGTTCCCGTTCGTGGAGCCGCCCGACGAGTCGCAGGTCACCGACGGCCTGCGCCTGCTCGAGGAGCTGGGGGCGCTGGAGCCCGGCTCCCGCGCCCGACCCCGGCTGACCGCGGTGGGCCACTCGCTCGCCCGCATCCCGGTCGACCCGAGGCTGGGCCGCATGCTGGTGGAGGCCGACCGGCTCGGCTGCCTGCGCGAGGCGCTCGTGGTGGTGTCGGCCCTCGCCATCCCCGACGTCCGCGAGCGCCCGACCGACCAGCGCGAGAAGGCCGACCAGCTCCACCGCCGCTTCTGGGCCCCCGACGACACCGCCCAGGGAGCGGTCGGCGGCGACGACTTCACCGCCATCGTGCGGCTGTGGGACCACCTGCGGCGCCACCGCAAGCAGCTGTCCGGCAACGCGTTCCGTCGCCTGTGCCGCGACGAGTACCTCAGCTTCCTGCGGGTCCGCGAGTGGCAGGACCTGCACGCCCAGCTCCGTGAGATCTGCGACGAGCTGGGGCTGCGCCGCAACCAGCAGGCCGCGCCGGCCGACCGGCTGCACGTGGCGCTGCTGTCGGGGCTGCTGTCGCACGTGGGACTGCTCGACGTACGGGACCAGCGTACGGACCTGCCGCCCCGCAAGCGGGCCCGGCTCGGGCCGCGGGAGTACCTCGGCGCCCGCGGCGCCCGGTGGGCGATCAACCCCGGCTCGGCGCTGGCGCGCACCCCGCCGCCGCTCGCGATGGCGTACGAGCTCGTCGAGACCACCCGGCTGTGGGCCCGGACGGTCGCCCCCGTCACCGCCGAGCAGGTCGAGGAGGTGGGGGCGCACCTGCTGCGCCGCACCTACTCGGAGCCGCACTGGGCCGAGTCGACGGGGTCGGTCCTGGCCTACGAGAAGGTGACGTTGTACGGGGTGCCGATCGTGGCCGGGCGGGCCGTGTCGTACGCGCGGGTCGACCCGGCCGAGGCCCGGCGCATCTTCATCCAGGCGGCGCTCGTGGAGGGACGCTGGCGCACCCGGCACCACTTCTTCGCCCGCAACGAGGCCACCCGCCGGGCCGCCGAGGAGCTGGAGGAACGCACCCGGCGGCGCGACATCGTGGTCGACGACCAGGCGATCTTCGCGTTCTACGACGCCCGCGTGGGCGCCGACGTGGTGTCGGTGCAGCACTTCGACGCCTGGTGGCGCCGCAAGCGGCACGACGACGACGCGTTCCTCGACCTCAGCATCGACGACCTCGTGCACCCCGACGCCGACACGGTCGACGCCGCCGGGTTCCCCGACCGGTGGCCGGCGGCGGGCCACGACCTGCCGGTGTCGTACGTGTTCGACCCCGGCTCACGGCACGACGGGGTGAGCGTCGAGATCCCGCTCCAGGTGCTCAACCAGCTCCCGCCGGCCGCGTTCACCTGGCAGGTGCCCGGCCTGCGTGCCGAGCTCGCCACGGCGCTGATCCGCTCGCTGCCCAAGGCGGTGCGCACCTCGTACGTGCCCGCACCCGACCACGCCGCCGCGGCCCTGGCGTGGCTCGGGGAGCGTCCCGACGTGGCGTCGGCGCCGTCGGGGGACCTCGCACCCGACACGATCACGCTGCCGCAG
>JBHAES010000400.1:0-14117 GCA_041855725.1 Actinomycetota bacterium | reverse complement strand
GACCTCAACCTGGCCGGCGCCATGGCGGTGGTCCACTCCACCCTCAAGGCCCTCAACAAGGAGCTGGGCCGGGCAGCCGGCTCGCGATCCGCGCCCGACCGCGCGGTCGACCTGGCCCTGGACCTGCGCTCCCAGCTCGACGTCCTGGGCCTGGACCCCCTGGCCGAGCCGTGGCGCGACGGGGTGCTCCAGGGCGCGGTGGCGGGACAGGGCGGCTCGGCCGCCACGGACACCCTGAACCGCCTCGTGACCGCCCTCCTGGCCCAGCGTGCGGAGGCGCGCGCCGCCAAGGACTGGGCCCGCGCCGACGCCCTGCGCGACTCGCTGGCCACGGCCGGAGTCGTCGTCGAGGACTCCGCGGCCGGTGCCCGCTGGCACCTGGCCTGAGACCGAACGAGAGAGGACCCCATGCCCGGCAACGAGCAGTACCCCGGAGCCAAGCGCAGGCCCGGCACCAAGAAGGGCCCGACCAAGGGCTCGGGAGGCAACCGTCGCCAAGGCCTGGAGGGCAGGGGCCCCACGCCCAAGGCCGAGAACCGCGTGGGCCACCCCAAGGCCCGCGCCAAGGCGCGTGCGGAGGCCCGCGCCGCGGCCCCCACCCGCGCCAAGCAGCTGGAGAAGATCAAGCGTCGCTTCGGCGTGCCCGAGGGCCACGAGATCGTGTGCGGGCGCAACGCGGTGGCCGAGGCCGCCCGCGCCGGAGTTCCCCTGACCCGGGTCTTCCTGGCGGTGTCCGTTGAGTCCGACGACCGCCTGGGCGCCGTGATCCGCCGCGCCGCCCTGGTGGGGGCCCCACTCGTGGAGACCACGAAGCTGGACCTGGAGGCGCTGACCGACGGCGCCGTCCACCAGGGCGTGGCCATCGAGGTGCCCGCCTACGAGTACCTCCGGGCCAGCGACCTGCTCGAGCGCGCCCGCGCCGCGGGCCGCACGCCGCTGCTGGTGGCCCTCGACCAGGTCACCGACCCCCACAACCTGGGTGCCGTCATCCGCTCGGCGGGGGCCTTCGGGGCCGACGGCGTCATCGTTCCCGAGCGCCGCAGCGTCGGGGTCAACGCTACTGTCTGGAAGGTCTCGGCCGGAGCCGCTGCCCGCGTGCCGGTGGCCCGTGAGACCAATCTCGTGCGGGCCCTGACGGCACTGAAGAAGGAAGGCTGCTTCGTCGTCGGCCTCGACGGCGGCGGCCAGACCCTGATCGAGGACCTCCCCGTGGCCGACGCCCCGCTCGTGCTGGTCACCGGCGCCGAGGGCGCGGGCCTGTCGCGGCTCGTGCGCGAGACCTGCGACGTCGTCGCCTCCATCCCGATCTCGCGGACCGTGGAGTCGCTCAACGCAGCCGTGGCCACCGGGATCAGCCTGTACGAGGTGGACCGGCTGCGGCGTGCGGCGGCCCGATGAGCCTGCCCCTTGTTCGTGCCTGACAGACATCACCGCCCGTTGCTGACACAATGGTCGCAAGCCCTTCCAAGGAGGAACCCATGGCCCAGGACGCTGCTCAACGATGGAACCGCACGGACGGCGTCGTCATCGCTCCGGGCACTTCGCCCGAGGAGGTTGCCGCTGCCTTCGCCGAGCGCGGCGTCCTGGTCAGGCTCGAGTGGTTCCCAGCCACCTCCCACCTGGTGGGCCTGACCCTGCTCACCGACGTCGATGGGCGCGTGGCGGTCACCCCGCCGACGCGCGGCGGGGTGGTCCCGGGGCCGGGGGTCAGCGAGCTCGTGGAGGCCGTGGCCCGGCAGTGCGTCGCCGATGTGGCCATCGGTCCGGCGATCTTCAATGCGCTCCCGGATGACGTCGCCCTGCCCGAGATCGGGGACGGTCCCTCGCCGACGGCGCGCACCGTGGTGGTCTCGACCATGAGCGCCTACATGGTGCCGCTCCAGGCCACGCTGCTCGAGCGGCCGCTGGCGGTGGCCTCCGTTCCGGGGATCGACCGCCGCATCATCATGTACGCCGGGGACGGTACGGACCTAGGGACCTTCGGCTGGGATGAGGAGTCCCTGCCCGCCCTGGTGCTCACCGTCGATGAACGCGACATGGCTGTGCGCGCGGTGTCCACCAACGAGCGGGAGGACGACGCCGTCTTCTCGTGGGGAATGACCTCGCGCTACGTGTGGGGCAGCGTGGACGAGCCCGGTCCGGCGCTGAGGTCCCTGGTGGACCAGCTGCTCACCGACTCAACGGACGCCTCGGTCATCGCAGCCGCGGTGCCGGGTGCCGACGCCGAGGCGACCGCGGCGGCGATCTCCGTGCCGGGGATCGACGGCGTCGCCGCGCTGGTGACGGCTCTGGGCCTGCCAGCCTGGGTGACCTCGGTGCTCGCGGGGCAGCTGGCGCCGGCGGAGGTGCCCGGTGCGGTGGTTCACGAGCCGCGGGGACTGTCCAACGCCGTGGGTCGGAGCGTCGGGCTCATGCTCCAGGATCCCTCCAACCCCGGCTCGGCGGTGTGGCGCTCCTATGTCCGCACGGTGACGGAGACTCCCTGGGTGGTGCGTGCCGGGGCGATCCTGGAGGCCGGGATCGGCGGGGCTCTTGTCGGGGCGGCTCTGCGCCGTCGCCGCCGGACCGGTGACCTGCCCGGAGGCTTGCTCGGTCTGGGAGTGGTCCTCATGGTCGATGCCGTGGCTGAGACCTCGCTGGCGTCCTGGACGCGGCACCGGGAGCTGCGGCGTCGGGCCGACGAGGAGATGGCGCTGGTCGCCGAGGAGCTCGGCGCCTGAGGCAAGGGCCCGGCCCCGGGCGGGGTCGGTGACAGGCGCTCTCCTCACCTCGCGAGATCGGGACTTATTGCACATCGAGATCGGGACAAAGTGCACAGCAAGGTGCAATATGTCCCGATCTCGATGTGCACTTTGTCCCGATCTCACGAGAGGGGATCGAAGGGGCCCAGCCGGGGGCACCCCTTGAGATCAACCATCTACTCGGTGCGGCGCCAGCTGCGCAGGCCGACCAGGGCTGCTGCCGCGCCCAGGACCAGCATGAGGCCGATCTTCCAGACGACGTCGGACGGGAGGGGACGGCTCGTGTACGCACAGACCAGGGCGTCGAACCAGACCTTGAGGGGGTTCCACTCCAGGAGGCCGCGCAGCCAGGCGGGCAGTGTGTCGATCGGGCCCGCCGCCCCGGAGCCGAAGAAGAGCAGGAAGAACACCAGTGCCGTCACCGCCTGGATCGTGCGGGACCCGAAGGGCAGCATCCCCAGGAAGAAGCCCACGGCGCACAGGAAGGCGATCAGGCTCAGGTTCAGGACGAGGAAGGCCGGGCCCGCCCCCTCGATCCGCAGCCCGTGAGCCACGCCCACTACCGTCACGATGATGCCCGAGGCCAGCGTCATCATGAGGAGCATGGCGAGCGTGATCGCCGCGGCGAAGACCCACCCCGGCAGCGGCAGCGCCTTGTAGCGCCGGTCGACCTGCCGCGTGCGCAGCTCGGCGACGTAGATCGGCAGCCCCATGAGCAGCAGGTTCGCCGCAACGGTCCCGACGAGGGAGGGGAACATCGTGTCAATGAAGCGCAGGTCCGTGCCCGGGAGCACCATTTCCGCGTACGGCATGCACAGGAACACGTAGATGACCAGCGGTAGGGCCAGGGAGAAGAAGACGGCCACGGGCTCCCTCAGGAGAAGCAGCGTCTCCTGGACGGTCCACACGCGCAGCATCCTCATGGGGGAGCCTGCCTTGGGAGTAGTCATCACGCCACCTCCTGGTGTGAACGGTGCGAGCTGTGTGAGCTGAGCGGGCCGGGTGCCGCGGGGCCCGTCGCGGGTCGGGCGGCGTCAGCCGCAGTGACGATCGCGAACACGTCCTCCAGACGAACCGGGCCATGGCGCACCTCCAGACCGTGGGTGCCGGGCAGGCGCTCGATGGTGCGGGACAGGTCGTCCACCTGCGCGGCGGAGCCGACGACGACCAGGGACTCGCCGCTTCGACCCCACGGCCGCCCGGAGGCTCTGACCAGGGACGTCACCTCCGACGTCGGAGACATGACCCGCAGGCGCCGGTCCCCGTCCAGGGCGGCGAGTACCTGCTCCACGGAGCCGCGCAGACGGATCCGACCCTGGGCCATGACCAACAGGTCGTCGCAGAAGGCCTCCGCCTCCGCCATGTCATGGGTGGTGGCGAGCACTGCGCAGCCAGCGGCGCTCTGGGTGCGGATGAAGTCCCAGACGGTGGCGCGGCCCTCGGGGTCGATGCCACTGGTCGGCTCGTCGAGGACCAGCAGGCTGGGGCGGCCGAGCGTCGCGCACAGGATGTCCAGGCGGCGGCGCTGCCCGCCGGAGAGGTTGTCGACCGTGGCGTTGAGGAAGGTGTCGACGCGAAGGCGCTCGGCGACGGGCCGCCAGTCGGCGGGCTCGCGGTAGAGGCACTCGACGGCCCGGATGACTTCGCGGACCTTGACCTTGGCGGGCAGGCCGGAGGTCTGCAGCTGGACGCCGACGTGGAAGCGGTGCTCACCGCCGGGGACGACGCCGACACCGGCGATCATGGCCCGCCCGGCGGTGGGGCGGCGCAGGCCGATGAGCATCTCGACGGTCGTCGTCTTGCCGCAGCCGTTGGGCCCCACCAGCACCGTGGTGCGTCCCGCCTCAAGGGTGACGTCCACGTGGTCGACGACGGCCACGCCGCCGTACGTCTTGGTCACCCCCTCCAGCGTGGCGACGGCGCGCTCGGAGCGGGAGTCGGGCGAGGGCGAGGTGGTAGCCGCGGCCATGTCGGTCTCCTTCCTGGTGGTGAGGTTTCAGCGGGAGGCGCGCCGGCTCACCGCTCGCTCAGGCGGGTGTTGACGGCGTCGATCATGTGGCGGTAGCGCAGGTAGTTGGCCACCCAGACGACGGCGTAGACGAGGAAGAACACGACCGCGAAGCCTGGGATCGTGGGGCCCGAGAACCACTTGAGGTACCAGCCGGCCGTCATCACGCCACCGCCCACAAGAACAAGGTGGGCGAGGGTTGCTGCCGTGATGCTGAGGCGGTCGGAGCGGTAGACCTCGGAGGCGAGCATGCACGTCACGCCGACCAGGGCGTAGACGATGAGCTGGACGAGCACGGCGACGTTCTCGTTGGCGAAGCCGGCCAGGAAGTTGGGGTGGCCGGGGGTGTAGCGCGTGGAGCCGGCTGCGGAGGCGACGAGCGTCTGGAGGCTGCCGATGGTGATGCCGGCCAGAGCGCCGGTGCCGGTGCGCTTGAGGAGGTGTGTGGTGGTCATGACGGAAGCTCCTGCGTGTGTGGTGGCTGGATCGTGGCCTGGACCGGGCCTAGAGCCCGAGCGCGGCTTTGAAACGGGGGATGGAGCGTCGCGAGACGAAGCAGCGGGTGCCGTCGCGCAGCTGGACGCCGATCGTCCCGGCGCCGGAGAGGTCCATGAAGGACACGTGCGCCAGGTTGACGATCTCGCCCTGGTTGATGCGGATGAAGTCACCGGACGGCAGGAGGCGCTCGAGCTCGTGCAGGCGCTGCTGGACGCGCCAGGTGCCCGCGGTGTCGTGCGCGTAGACCCGCTTGTCGCGGGTGAAGAACCGCAGGATGCGGGTGGTCTCCAGCAGGACGGTGCGATCGCCGTCGGTGCCGGTCAGGCGCTGCGGGTCGCCCAGGTGGGACAGTGCCGACTCGATGCGCCGCACCTCCTCGTCGAGGGCGGCGGCCCGCACGTCCACCTGTGTCTCCTCGAGGTGGGGTTCGATGTGGATGCTGATCTTCACGGTGGCCTCTGGTGCGGTGGGGTAGGAGGGCTTGATCCCTGCATCAAGTCAAACGCAGCAGGAGGCGTGGGAGGACACCGATCGGGACAAGCGGTCGCTGACGTGGGACATGCGGCAGACCGAGGCGCGCTCGGCGCGCCACCCGCCCCTGAGTTCAGCGAGGCGGCCCTGGCTCAGCGGCGGGTCCTCGCTCCTCGAGGGTGAGCGTTCCGGTCCGGTGGTCGGTACGTCGGCCCGCTCGGCCGGCGGGTGGCGCGTGAGGGAAACCTGGGGGTCGCCGGTAGGAAGGGGAGGGTGGCGTCCGCAGGATGGACGGCCCGCGGAGGTGGCCGTCCGACGTGGCCCGCCGCCGCCTCGGGCGACGCCGGATCGGCGGCCGGGCGGCATGCTCCCTTGTAGCGCAGGGGTTGGGCGCACGCCCGGGCGCGGGCGCGGGATCGTGCCACCGACCACCGACGTTCTCGGACACTCTGTGGACAACTCGCGTCGGGCCGATCCGTCTGTGGACAGTGCTTCAGACGGCTCGTCAGCCTGCTTGAATGCAGCAACGTGGTCCTGTGGGAGGACCATAGGAAGAGGTGACCCTCCATGAGCGCTCCCCCTGCGCCATCCCTGCCGCCCCGGCCGGCGACCACGCAGCTGCGTGCCCGACGCAGCCCGCGGCTGCTGCTCATCGGGCTGCTGGCCATGGTCCTGGGCGGGCTGGGAGCGGCGATCCTCTACGACCGGGCCACCACCACCGAGCAGGTGATCGTCACCACCCGGTCGATCGTGCGCGGTGAGGTGATCACGTCCGGAGACCTGCGAGTGGTCGACCTCAACGTCCGCGGCGGGGTGGCGCACGTCGCAGCGGCCAGGATGAACGAGATCGCCGGCCAGCACGCGCTGGCAGACCTCCCGGAGGCCGCGCTGATCAGCGAGGCGTCGTACGGGCAGATCGACGCCACGCCCGGCCACGCGCAGCTCGGCCTGCGGCTCACGCCCGGACGGGTGCCGGTGCGGCCGCTGCAGGTCGGCACCAAGGTCCGCCTCGTGGCGGTGAGCACGTCCGACGACAAGGCGCCCGCCGAGGCGGCGGCCTCGGCCGCCGTGGTGCCCGCCACCGTGGTGACGAGTCCGCAGGCGTCCAGCGACGGGTCGGCGGTGCTGCTGGACGTGGAGGTGCCCAGCGACCAGGCGACCCTCATCGCCCACCTCGCCGCAGCCGACAAGGTGGTCGTCGTGCGAGAGCCGGAGCAGTGACGTGGCCACCGTCTTGCTGACGTCGGCGTCGGGTGCGCCCGGCGTGACGTCGACGGCCGTGGGGCTGGCGCTGGTGTGGCCGTCGGCGGTGCTGCTGGCCGACTGCGACCGCACCCCGTCGCAGGCCGTGCTGGCCGGCTACCTGCGGGGCGCCGACGCCGCCGGGGTCGGCATGATGGGCCTGGCCCGCGCCCACCGCGAGGGGCGTCCCCTGGTGCAGGCGCTCGGTCACGAGACCATCCCGCTGGCGCTCGGCGAGGTGCGGCGCATGTTCCTGCCCGGCTTCGCCACGCCCGGCGCCGCGCAGCTGTTCGAGCCGGCGTGGCCCGGCGTCGGTGACGCGTTCTCCTCCCTCGGCGACGCGGGGATCGACACGGTGGTCGACGCGGGCCGCATGGGCCCCCTCGGCCCGCCAGCCGGCCTCCTCATGCAGGCCGACGCGGTGCTGGTGCTGTGCCGTACGAACCTGCCCGCCCTGTCGGGGTTGCGCCTCCACCTGCCGGTGCTGCGCGACGCGCTCGACCGGTTGCGGGGGTCGTCGGGGCACCTGGGGCTGGTGCTCGTGGGCGAGGGCCAGCCCTACACGGCGGCCGAGGTGCAGGAGCAGTTCGGGGTGCCCGTGTGGGACACGGTGCCCGACGACCCGAAGGCGGCGGCCGTGCTCGGCGAGGGCACCCGCGAGCCCCGCAAGTACGGCGAGTCCGGCTACGTACGGGCGCTGCGCAGCCTCTCGTCGACCGTGCTCGCCCGCATCGACGCGCAGCGGCGGCGGATCTGGGGGTCGGCATGAGCAGGCTGTCGGACGTGCCGCTGTTCTCGCCGGCGCTGCCCCCCGACGTGGCCCTGATCGCCGCGCCGCCCTCGCACGGGTCCCCCGACCCGGCACCACCGACCCAGGCGACCCGGGCGGAGGCTCCCGTCCCTCGCTACGCGATGCCCCCGCACGGGGCGCAGCCGCAGCCGTCGGCGCCCTACCCGGGCCCGACGCCGCCCCCCGCAGGGCAACCTGGCCAGCATCCCGGCCAGCCCTATCCGGGCTCGCCCCTGGCGGCGCAGCCCTACCAGCCGGCGCCCCCGGTCACCACCGAAGGCGTCGACTGGAGCCTGGTCGTACGGCTGCGGCGCCGGGCCGCGGCCGAGATCACCGCCGAGGCACAGGAGCACCTCGCCACGCAGGGGCTGCCGATGCCGCCCGACGACCGTCGGATGATGGGGCGCTCGGTGATCCGTGCCATCGTGCGCCAGCACGCCGAGCAGCTGAGCCGGACGGGTGCGGCGCTGTGGCCGATCAGCCTCGAGCAGCAGTACGCCCGGGCGATCGAGGACGGCATCTTCGGCTACGGCCGGCTGCAGCCGCTGCTGGAGCTGCCCGACGCGGAGAACATCGAGATCAACGGCCACGGGATCGTCCGGGTGCAGTACTCCGACGGTCGCCGCCTCGAGGTGCCACCGGTCGCCGACTCCGACGACGAGCTCGTCGAGGCGATCCGGTTCCTGGGCGAGTCGGCCAACCCGACCCGGCCGTTCGACGACATGCACCCCACCATGACGCTGGCGCTGGGCGACAGGTTCCGCCTCCACGCGATCGGGTTCGGGCTGTCGCACCGGCCGAGCATCACGATCCGGCAGCACATCCTCACCGACGTCACCCTGCGCGACCTGGTGCGCCGCGACATGATGCCCGAGCCGGTCGGCCGGCTGCTCCACGCGGCCGTGCTGGCCCGCAAGTCGATCGTGATCGCCGGCGACCAGGGCGCCGGCAAGACCACCCTGCTGCGGGCGCTGGTGTCGTCGATCCCGCACACCGAGCGGTTCGGCACCGTCGAGACCGACTACGAGCTGCTCACCCACCTGCAGCCGGGCCGCGAGAACGTGGTGGCGCTGCAGGCACGGGTCGGCATGGGCGAGCTCCAGGAAGGCCACCGGCTCGGCGAGGTGACGGTCGCCGACCTGATCCCGGAGGCGCTGCGCCAGAACCTGATGCGCATCGTGGTCGGCGAGGTGCGTGGCACCGAGGCCGGCGCCATGTTCGAGGCGATGGCCGCGGGTGCGGGCACGCTGTCGACCACCCACTCCCACTCGGCGTCGTCGATCATGGACCGGCTGGCGAGCCGCGTCGCCCAGGGCGGGGTGCTCACGGTCGAGGAGGCGTACCGCCAGATCGCCCACAACGTCGACCTGCTGGTGCACCTGCGCCTCGACGACGACACCTGGCGCGGCGGCACCCGACGCCGCTACGTCTCCGAGGTGCGCCAGGTGACCGGGTCCATCGAGGGCGACCGGCCCACCACCCACCTCACGTACTCGACCACCGCCGACGGCAGCCCCGAGGCGTTCCACGTCGACCCGACGTTCTGGGCCGACCTGGCCCCGTACGCGCTGACGTGGGAGGACGGATGAACGTCCTGCTGATCGCGTTGTGCGGGGCGATGGTGTGCGGCGGGCTCGTCACCGCCGTCGCGGGGCTGCGCCGCACCCCGCAGCGACTGTCCCCAGACTCGTCCACAAGTATGTGGAGAACCCGGATCACCCGGTTGCGGAGCCGGGCGGGCCAGCAGCCGCTGCGGGTCGCGGCCGCCGCCGTCGGCGGCGTGGTCCTGTTCGCGATCACCGGGTGGCCCCTCATGCTGGTGCTGGCCCCGATCGCGGCCGTCGGGCTGCCGGTGCTGCTGTCGGCGCCCACCAACCACGACGTGGTGCTGCTGCAGGCGCTCGACCGGTGGGTACGGGCGCTGGCGGCCACCCTGCCCACCGGCAAGTCGGTGGCCGAGTCGGTGCGGATCACGGCGCGGCAGGCCCCCGAGATCCTCCGCGACCCGTTGGCGCTCACCGTGCTGCGCATGGACGACCGCTGGTCGACCGAGGACGCTCTCCACGCCTTCGCCGACGGGTTCGCCTCGCCGGACGCCGACGCCGTGGTGGCGTCGCTCGTGCTGGCCGCCGAGCGTGGCGGCACCGGCGCCACCGCCACCCTCACCGCACTGAGCGAGAACATCGCCGACCGGCTCCGCGCGCTGCGCGAGATCGAGACCGAGCGGGCCAAGCCGCGCATCGTCGTACGGCAGGTCACCATCATCACCCTCAGCTTCCTGGCGTTCTCGCTGCTCACCGGCCGGGCGTTCTTCGAGCCGTACGGCACCCCGGTCGGGCAGCTCGTGCTGGCGGTCCTCATCGCCATGTACGTGGGGAGCCTCGTCATCCTGCGCCGCATGACGATCCCCCGGTCCCGGGACCGCATCCTGAGCCGAGGTGGCCGATGACCCCCACCACCCTCGCCCTCGTCGTCATCGCCGGGATGCTCACCGCCGGCGGCCTCGCCGCCGTGGTCGCGTCGTTCCTGCGGCTGCCGGTGCGGCTGTCCGACGCGCTGGGGCGGGTCGCCGGCGAGCGGTCCGAGCGTGAGCGTGACGTCGTGACCGGCGAGGACCGCGTGGGCGCCTGGGCCTACCGCGCCCTGCGGCTGCCGATGAGCGCCAACCAGATGCAGGCGCTGCACCTGCGCGGCATGTCGATCGCGGCGTTCTACACCGAGAAGGTGGTGTGGGCGCTGATCGGCCTGGTCACCCCCAGCATGGTGGCCGTCATGGTCGCCGTCCTCGCCGGGTTCGGCTGGCAGGTCCCGGTCGCCGCCGGGGTGATCGGCGGCATCGTCGGGTTCTTCGTGCCCGACCTGCAGCTGCGGCGGGCGGGGGTCGTGGCCCGCAGCGACGCCGGCGAGGCGCTGTTCACCTTCTTCGACCTCGTCACCCTCGAGCGGCTCGCCAACCAGTCCGCCACCCAGTCGCTCCACGCCGCGGCGTCGGTGTCCGACGTGCCGCCGTTCCGGCAGATCCGCGAGGCGCTGGAGCGGGCCCGGCTCGAGCAGCGGCCCCCGTACGGGGAGCTGCGCGCTCTCGCCGACGACCTCGACCTGCCCGAGCTGCGCGACATCGCCGACGTGATGGCGATGGACGAGCACGGTGCGTCGCTGGCCGCGACCCTGCGGGCCCGGGTCAAGGAGCTGCGTGACGCCCACCTCACCCGCGAGAAGATCGCCGCGCAGGAGGTGTCGGAGCGCATGACCGTGTTCATGGTGCTGCCGGCCATGGTGTTCGGCCTGATCTTCCTCGTCCCGCCGATCCTGCGGCTGGTGATGCCCCCGTAGCCCGAAGAACTTTCAGAAACTTCTGTGGAGAACCCCGCCAGACCCTCGTCGACCGACCAGACTCCTGCCTCAGGAAGGAGAGCACCATGACCCTCGCAACCCTCTTCCACCGCCTCGTGGCGTTCGTGACCCACCCGCAGGGTGAGCGCGGCCTGTCCCAGTCCACCGAGACCGCCGTGCTGCTGGCCGGCGCCATCGTCGTGGCCGGGGCCATCGTCACCGCCGTCACCATCTACGTGAACAACCGTCTGCCGAAGTGACGATCGTGCGCCGGTCCGAGCGGGGAGTCTCCGAGTCGCTGCAGTGGGCGGTCATCACGCCCGCCCTGCTGCTGTGCGTGCTCGGCCTCGTCCAGACCGGCGCGTGGCTGCACGGTCGGCAGGTGCTCCACGCGGCCGCGGCCGCGGCCGCCGAGGCCGAGGCGGTGCTCGACGCCACCCCGGGCAGCGGGGAGCGGGCAGCCCGTCAGGTCGCTGGCACCACGATCGTCAGGCTGGAGGTGCGCGTCACCCGCAGGTCGGGCGAGGTGTCGGTGACGGTCAGCGGCGACGTCCCGATGTTCTTCGACGTGGGGCAGGGGCGGCTCACCGCCACCGCTGCCGCACCGGTGGAGGAGACGACCCGATGAGGCGCCGTGAGCTACTGCCACCCGATGGTGTACACCGGCTGCTACCCGAGCGCGGCGCAGCCGCGATCGAGCTGGCGCTCCTGGTGCCGGCGTTCGTGGCGCTGCTCGCCGTGATGGTGGGCGGGGGTCGGATCTGGCTGGCGCGCAGCGCCGTCACCGAGGCGGCCGGGGCGGCGGCACGGGCCGCCACCTTGCAGCGGTCGGCCGCCGACGCCGAGAAGGCCGCCCGGCGCACCGTGTCCGCCAACCTCGCCGACTCGGCGGTCGTGTGCCGCCACCAGTCGGTGCAGGTCGACACCTCGGCCTTCGCGAAGTCGCCCGGGGTCCCGGGCACCGTCACGGTGCGGGTGAGCTGCGAGGTGGGCCTCTCCGACCTGCTCCTGCCGGGGCTGCCCGGCAGCGTACGGGCCGACGCGACCGGCACGTCGGCCCTCGACACCTACCGGGGGCGACGATGAAGATCCTGCGCGGCCTGTCCTCGGCTGCGGCCCTGCTGCTCGTGCTGGTGGGCGCCCCGTGGGCGCTGAGCTCGTGGGGACGGCTCGGCGACCTCCTCGCGTTCGACTGGTCCCAGATGCTCACCACCCGCGACGACGGCACCCTGCTGCTCGGCGTGCTCACCCTGCTCGGGTGGATCGTCTGGGCGGTGCTCGCGGCGTCGATCGTCGTCGAGGTCGTCGACGTGCTGCGTCGTCGGCCGTGGCTCGGCGGCCCGTCGCTGCCGCCGATCACGGTCCCAGGGCTCGACCTGCCGCGCGCCCTCGTCCGCGGCATGGTGCTGTCGGTGGTCGCGGTCGTGGTGACCACGGCCCCGGCGATGCTGCCCGCCGCCGCGCAGACCGTCGCCGGCCCGGCTGACCCGGACCCGGTCGTCACCGCGTCCGCGGCGCTCACGCCCGCAGCCCCCGTCGAGACGGTCGCGTACGAGGCCAAGGTCGGTGATCCGGCACCGGCGACCCCCAGCACCGTCGGCCCCGCCGCCATCCACGTGGTGGCACCGGGCGACGACCTGTGGTCGATGGCGGTCCGCTACTACGGCGACGGCACCCGGTGGCGGGCCATCGCCGCCGCCAACCCCGATCTCGTCTCGGGAACGATGGACCTGGAACCCGGCTCGCGCCTCATCGTCCCCGGCGCCCGGCCCACCTCGGCCCCGGCCGAGACGATGACGGTCCACGTCGTCCAGAAGGGCGACACCCTGTGGGGCATCGCCACCACCTACCTCGGCAGCGGCGAGCGCTGGCCCGAGGTCTACCAGGCCAACCGCGACCAGATCAGCGACCCTGACGAGATCGACATCGGGTGGCGGCTACGGGTCCCCGTCCCGCAGGCGCCCGTCGGCACCCCCGAACCCACCGGCGACGCCACCAACCCGGAGCCGACTCCCGCTCCGGCCACCCCGGCTCCGGCCACCCCGGTTCCCACGACCCCGGCCCCGGCCACGCCGGCGCCGACCACGCCAGCTCCAGCCGCACCAGCACCGGCCACCCCGGCTCCCACGGCCCCGGCTCCGGCCACACCGGCGCCGACCGCGCCGACATCACCCGCGCCTACCCCGACCGTGTCGAGCTCGCCGCGGGTCACCGTGGTGCCGATCACCCCCGACGGTCGGCCCACCACGAGCGACGCCACCCCGACCCCGACCGCGAGCACCGCCCCGGCCGATCCGGGCAGCGCCGCACCAGGTGCTCCGAGCACCCCGGGCGACCAGGCCGGAGCCGACACGCCGACGCCCACCACCGCCCCCACCGACGACCGGCCCAACCTGCCGACGGCGACCGACGGCCGCCCCTCACCCCTGGGTCAGTCCCCCACGCCCAGCCCACAGGCCAGCACCCCTGGCGCTGACACCGACGACGGCACCGTCGCCCAGGGCAGCCCAGCCGACGGCCCGGGCACCCCTGACGGCCCGGTCGGTGACGGCCCGGCGGGCGACGCGCCGGGCGGCGACGGTGCCGCACCCCCATCGGGTCGGGCGCCGACCACCCCGACGAAGTCCCCGGCGAGCACGCCGTCGGCGAGCGAGACGCCAGGCCCCGTGGTTCCCGAGGCGCCCCCGCAGCGGCCGGGGCCGATCGACCTGGGCGCGTGGGCCAGCGGCATGTCCGCCGTCGACATGTCGCGGCTGGCACCCGCGGTGGCGCTCGTCGGCGGTGTCGGCGCGCTGCTCGCCGGAGGCCTGATCACCGCGTTGCGGCGCCGCCGCGAGCTGCAGCTGGCCGTCCGTCCGCTGGGCCGCCGCATCCCGCACCCCGACGAGCAGGTCGGCCACGTCGCCACCGCGCTCGGCCAGGTCGCGGCCGCCGACCTGCTGGCCGGCCCGTACCGGACCACCATCAACGCCGCCACCATGCTCGGCCAGGGCAAGACCGCCCACCAGGCCGAGATCGACTCGGCGTGCGAGCT
>JBHAES010000399.1:0-7013 GCA_041855725.1 Actinomycetota bacterium | reverse complement strand
GTAGTAGGTCTTCTGCTGGGCCTCGAACTCTTCCTGGGTGCACGGGGTCCTCGGGGCGTCGCGGTCGGCGCCGCTGCACTGGAACGTCGGCACCGGCGTGCCCGACCCCGGGACGCACCCGGCGAGCACGACGACCGCAGCCGCCAGGGCGAGGGCCTTGCGTACGGACACTCTCACGACCATCTCCGTCGGGGGGAGCACCGGTCACCGCGGCCGCGGCCAGAATCTGTGGACAACTCTCGCGGACTTCGGCGGTCGGGCCCCATCTGCGTGCCCGGAGCGGGCACCGGGTACCGGTGCACGAGGGTCTCACGACCAGCGCCGATGACGATGGGCCGGTGGTGCATCACGCCAGGTCGGCACTCGCGTCCCCTCGTCGGCTGGAGTCGCTGTCGGGGTCGCCGTCCTCGCCTGGCTGGTGACGGGCCGCGTCGTTCACGCTGCGTCCCGGGCTGCGCCACGGCACGCTGTCATCGTCGAGTCCGCCGTCGGTCGCCCGGGCACGACGTCGGGGACCGGCCCCACGAGCGGGACCGGTGCCCGGCGCCGTGCCGGCCCGCCGCTGCTACCGGAGCACGGCCAGCATGGTCTGGCTGCGCTCGCTGTCGAGGGAGCTGGCCTGGAAGGCGTCGGCGCCCGTGGCGCCAGCACCCACCACCACCACGAGGCTCCCCTTGCGGGCGACGTAGTAGGCCATCCCGTCGACGCCGCCCTCCTGCTGACCGTTCACCAAGGCGGTCCCCTGGTAGCCGATCACGAACCCCTCGTCGGCGACGGACGCGACCGCCGCGGGCAGGTCACGCTTGCCCGTACGGAACCCGGGCACGTCGGCGGTGGCAGCACGGTCGCCGCAGCCGGTCGTGGTGCTCGCGAGCTCGAGCACGAAGCGGCTCGCCTTCTCGGCGTCGGCGAAGCCGAGGACCGCCTCGAACTGCATCCGCTCGGGTCCGCGCTGCACGAGGGTGCGGGCGCCGGTGACCCCGTTGAGGCTCAGGAAGGTGTTGCCCCGGGCGGGGTCGGTCGGGCAGATCGCCAACGGCACCGACTCCGGCCCCCACGCACCCAGCTCGCCACTGGCCGTGACGCCCTCGTGGGGCAGCCGCGCCGGGCTGGTCTGGTAGCGGGCAGGGAGGACGCTGAGGTCACCCGCGTACGGCAGGTTCGCCACCGACGGCACCGACGCCACGATCGCGGCGAGCACCCTGGCGTGAGTCTCATCGGTGGCCGGGTCAGCGGTGCCGGCCAGCCCGGCCGACTTCAGCGACCCGGAGACCGCGACCACGTCGCCACGGCGCCCGACCTGGTAGAAGGCGCCGTCGCGGCCCGTGACCGTCTCGGAGACCGGGCCGCCGGTGCCGGTGGCGGTCGGGTCCGTGCTGAGGACGATCGAGCTGTAGCCGACGATCATGCCGTCGTCGACCGCGCCCTGCGCCTGCGTCGGCAGCGGACGGGTCAACGCCTCGGCGCCGGCGGCGCTCGACGTCGGGAAGCGGACCTCGCACTGGGTCCGGATCCGCTGCAGCTCTCCGACGAACGCGTTGGCGCCCTGCGGGGTGGCGAAGCGGAGGACGGACTGGAAGGTGTTGCCGTTCGCCTTCGTCTGGGCCGACACAAGGGCACGCAGCGAGGTCACCTGGTTGGGCTGGCCGTCGGCGCCGACGCAGACGAAGATGCCCACCGCCTGCTCGGTCCAGCCCTGCCCCGCGGGCAGGGTCTGGCCAGGGGTGCCGTACGACGCCGGCAGCCGGCTCAGGTCGCCGGTGTAGGACTGCTGGGAGGTGGGCGGCGGCGCCGACTCGGTCGGCGCCGGGCCGGTCTGCGTGGGCTGCGGCGCGACCGAGCCGCCGCGCGGGTCGGGCACCGCCACCGGGTCCTCGCGGGTGACGTTCCAGACCACACCGGCCCCGACCGCGACCGCCAGCATGACCACCGCCGACACGATCGCCAGCCAGCGGCGCCGCCGCCGCAGCCGTGCCTGCCGCACCACCGTGGCGATCAGCGCGTCGTCGATCTCCACCGGCCGCACCCGACGCAGGGCGTCGCGGAACTCGTTCTCGTTCATGACACCCTCCTCTCCCCTGTCTGCTCCACCCTCAACCGCTTGAGTGCCCTCGAGCACGTGGACTTCACCGTGCCCACCGAGACCCCCATCTCGCGCGCCACCTCGGCCTCTGACAGGTCGTGGTAGTAGCGCATCACCACCATCGCCCGCTCCCGCGGTGACAGCGTGGCCAGCGCCCGCACCACCTCGTCACGGGCATCCACCCGGCCGTACGCCGCGACCGCCGCCGGGTCGGCCCGAAGCTCGGGATCCGGTTCGGGCGGCGCCTCGAACCGACGCCGCCGCCACCGGTCCACCGACAGGTTCGTCATCACCCGGCGCGCGTACGCCAACGCCGTACGCTGATCGACGCGTCGCCATGACTGGTAGACCCGTACCAACGTCTCCTGCACCAGGTCCTCGGCCACAGACCGGTCTCGGCACAGCAGCACCGCCGCACGACCGAGCACGTCCCGGTTCTCCCGGACGAACTCGGCGAACTCCGCCTCGGCAACGCTCATGCCTGTCCTTACGGACGAGTCCCAGGTTTGGTTGCGTGGCAGCTGGACCACGGCCCCGACGCCCTCACCAGGTCACCACCGAGGCTGCCGACCGCCGACGCGCCGTCCCGAGCCGACCCCAGCCTGCCCGGTGACGGTCTCCCGCCAGGCGGAGCCGCCAGAGATGAGCCGCCGGCGACTCGAACCTGCCCCACGACACCCGACAACCCCGCCCACGACACAAAACTCGAGCCGAGCGCGGCTCGAATCTGTCGCCACCGACACGACCTCGAGCCGAGCGCGGCTCGAATCTGTCCGGTCGCGGGCAGGGCCTGGCTGCATCCGAACGACCGGGGGCGGCGTACGACGCCCTCCCGTCGGCCGGAGCGTGCCGGCGCGGGGGTCACAGCGGCGGACCCGACGCCACGCCGCTCAGCCGGTGACGATGTTGACGAGCCGGGGCGCGCGGACGATGACCTTGCGCACCGTCGCGCCGTCGAGCAGCCGGGCGATCCTGGGCTCGGCGAGCGCGGCCTGCGGCAGCGCCTCGGGGTCGATGTCGGGAGCGACCTCGATCCGGGCCCGCAGCTTGCCGCCCACCTGCACCACGCAGGTCACCTGCTCGGCCACCAGCAGCGCCGGGTCCGCCGTCGGGAACGGCTGGTAGACGATGGTGTCGTCGTGGCCGAGGCGGTGCCACAGCTCCTCGGCCAGGTGCGGTGCCACCGGCGCCAGCATCACCAGCAGCGGCTCCGCGGCCGCACGGGGCACCGCGTCCAGCCTGGTGAGGGCGTTGTTGAGCTCGATGAGCTTCGCGATGGCCGTGTTGAACCGCAGCCCCGCGTAGTCGGCGCCGACACCGTCGACGGTGCGGGCCAGGAGCCGGGCCAGGTCGACGGGCAGCTCGTCGTCGGTGACGGTCACCTCGCCGGTGTCCTCGTCGACGACGTTGCGCCACACCCGCTGCAGGAACCGCTGCGAGCCCACGACGGCCCGCGTCTCCCACGGCTTGGACGTGTCGAGCGGGCCCATGCTCAGCTCGTACACCCGGAACGTGTCGGCGCCGTACGCCTCGTACATCTCGTCGGGGCTGACCACGTTCTTCAGGGACTTGCCCATCTTGCCGTACTCCCGGTGGACCGGCTGGCCCTGCCAGGTGTACGTCGTGCCGTCGGCGTCGGTGTGCTCGACCACCTCGGCGGCAGGCACCACCTGGCCGCGGGCGTCACGGAACGCGTACGCCTGGATGTAGCCCTGGTTGAACAGGCGCCGGAACGGCTCGGCGCTGCTCACGTGGCCCAGGTCGAACAGCACCTTGTGCCAGAACCGGGCGTACAGCAGGTGCAGCACCGCGTGCTCGACGCCGCCGACGTAGAGGTCGACCCCGCCGACGTCGGGCAGCCCCGCCGGGGCACCGGGCACCGGCTCGGGCCGGGGACCCATCCAGTACCGCTCCACGTCGGCGGCGACGAACGCCTCCTCGTTGGCCGGGTCGAGGTAGCGCAGCTCGTACCAGCACGATCCGGCCCACTGCGGCATCACGTTGAGCTCGCGGCGGTAGGTCTTCAGGCCGTCGCCCAGGTCGAGCTCGACGCGGGCCCAGTCGGCGGCGCGGGCCAGCGGCGGCACCGGCTCGCTCGTGGCGTCGTCGGGGTCGAGCTGCTGCGGCGAGTAGTCGTCCACCTCGGGCAGCCGCACCGGCAGCATCGACTCCGGCAGCGCCACCGGCAGCCCCGTCTCGTCGTACACGATGGGGAACGGCTCGCCCCAGTAGCGCTGGCGGCTGAACAGCCAGTCACGCAGCTTGTAGGTGACGGTGCCGCGACCGGTGCCCGACCGCTCCAGGTGGGCGATCATCGTGGCGATCGCCTCGTCCTTGCCCATCCCGTTGATGTCGACCTGGTCGCTGGCGCTGTTGATCACCGGCCCGTCACCGGTGAACGCCCGGTCGCCAGGGTGGTCGTCGGGGGCCTGCATGGTGGGGATGATGTCGAGGTCGAACGCGGTGGCGAACTCCCAGTCGCGCTGGTCGCCCGACGGCACCGCCATGATCGCGCCCGTGCCGTAGCCCATGAGCACGTAGTCGGCCACGAACACCGGCACCTCACGCCCGTTGACCGGGTTGACGGCGAAGCTGCCGGTGAAGACGCCCGTCTTGTCCTTGGCCTCGGCCTGCCGCTCCAGGTCCGTCTTGCGCGCGGCCGCGGCCACGTACGCGTCGACGGCCTCGGCGGGCGTGGCGGCGCCGCCGGTCCACGCCGCCCGGGTGCCGGCGGGCCAGGCGTCAGGCACCAGGCGCGCCACCAGCGGGTGCTCGGGGGCGAGCACCATGAACGTGGCGCCGAACAGCGTGTCGGGACGGGTGGTGAACACCTCCAGGTCCTCGACCGCCCCGTCGGTGGCGGTGACCGTGAACCGCACCGACGCCCCGTACGAGCGGCCGATCCAGTTGCGCTGCATGAGCTTGACCGCCTCGGGCCAGTCGACCCGGTCGAGGTCTTCGACGAGCCGGTCGGCGTACGTGGTGATGCGCATCATCCACTGGCTCAGGTTGCGCTTGAACACCGGGTAGTTGCCGATGTCGGAGCGCCCGTCGGCGGTGACCTCCTCGTTGGCGAGCACGGTGCCCAGCCCCGGGCACCAGTTGACGGGGGCCGAGGTGATGTAGGCGAGCCGGTGGTCGTCGACCACCCGGCGCTGCTCGGCGGGGGTGAGGCTGCCCCATTCCCGCCCGTCGGGGGTGGGCCGCGTCCCCGAGGCGAGCTCGGCCTCCAGCTCGGCGATCGGCCGGGCCCGGCCGCGCCCGCCGGCCGCGTTCGGCGCGTCAGGGTCGAACCAGGCGTTGAACAGCTGCAGGAAGATCCACTGCGTCCACCGGTAGAACGACACGTCGGTGGTAGCGACCGAGCGCCGGTCGTCGTGGCCCAGCCCGAGCCGCCGCAGCTGGGCGCGCATGGTGGCGATGTTGTGCTCGGTGGTGACCCGCGGGTGCTGCCCGGTGGCGATCGCGTACTGCTCGGCGGGCAGCCCGAAGGCGTCGTAGCCGAGGGCGTGCAGCACGTTCTTGCCGGCCATCCGCTGGTAGCGGGCGTAGACGTCGGTGGCGATGTAGCCCAACGGGTGGCCGACGTGCAGGCCGGCGCCCGACGGGTAGGGGAACATGTCGAGCACGTAGAGCTTCTCCCGCTCGGCGCCCGGCCCGGCCAGCGCCTGCTCGCCGGGGTTGGGGGTGTGGTAGGTGCCGTCGGCCTCCCACCGGTCCTGCCAGTGGCGCTCGATGCGGTCGGCGACCTCGGCCGTGTAGCGGTACGGGGCCTCGGCCGGTGCTTCGCTCATCGTTGTCCCTTCGTACGGGTTGTCGGCGGGCCGCGGCACCCGCACCTGGGCGGCGACACGCGGATCGGTGACCGGTGGCCGGCGCCGGGCGGAACCCGCCGGCGACCGTGGACCGGTCAGGCGTCAGGCTACCCCAGGGCGCGGGGACGGCTCGGCGCGGTGCCGGCTGCCGTACGCCGTCAGGCCGTGACGGCCGGGGCCAGCTTCGGGCCGGGGATCCCCGCCCGCAGCAGGGCGGCCTGGCTCCGCTCGCGGATCTCGCGGGCGACCGCGTGCTGCTGGTTGGGCGGCGACTTCACGATGATCCGCAGCGTCATCGTGCCGCCGGTGATCGACTCGACGCCCACCACCAGCGGCGGCTCGATGAGGTCGTCCTGCCACGCCTCGTCCTGGTCGACCTCCTCGGCCACCTCGCGCAGCACCGCGATCGCCGCGGTCGCGTCGGCGTCGTACGCGACCGGGATGTCGACGAGGGCCGTCGAGTTGCCCTGCGACAGGTTGCCCACGGTGGTGATCTCCCCGTTGCGGACGTACCAGACCATGCCCGACAGGTCCCGGATCCGGGTGACGCGCAGCGTGATGTCCTCGACGGTGCCGGTGATGTCGTCGATGGTGACCACGTCGCCGATGCCGTACTGGTCCTCGACGATCATGAACACGCCGGTGACGTAGTCCTTGACCAGCGACTGCGCCCCGAAGCCGAGCGCGATGCCGCCAATGCCCGCCGACGCGAGGATCGGGGCCAGCGGCACGCCGATGATCGACATCACGGTGAGCACCGTGAGGGCCAGCACGGCCACCGCCGACACCGACCGCAGGATCGAGGCGGTCGTCCGGGTGCGCTGGGCGGTGCGCGCGCTGCTGTAGCCCGACGCCTTGGCCAGCACCCGCGCCGCCCGCCCCGTCAGCCCGCCGCCCTCGTGCTGCTTCGCCCGCCGCAACGCGGCGTCGGTGGCCCGACGGATGGCGACGTGCACGACGACCTGCGTCACGAGCGCTGCCATATCGCCAAAACGGGCAATCACCTTCGGCGCATCGTTTCGTGGGATGTGGATGATCTGGCTGACATCGAGATTGAACTTGAATCCGTCAGCAGACAGCACAGTGATCGTGGACAGATTGGCGTCCAGCTCGTG
>JBHAES010000398.1:0-2668 GCA_041855725.1 Actinomycetota bacterium | reverse complement strand
GTACGCGGGACCGCCCGGCCACCGTGACACCAGCGCCGCGTAGAGGAGCCGGCCCAGGCCGAGCACGTCCTCGGACTCCTGCCGCTCGGCCCGTACGGGCGGTTCGCCGGCCTCGCGCAGCGCCCGGTTGTGGAGCGCGGCCTCGATGAGGAACCCGACCGCCTTCACGTTGCCGGTGGCGGTGACGAGGATGGTGTCGGGGTTGAGGCGGCCGTGGTAGAGGCCCTGGGCGTGGGTGCCGGCCAGCGCGTCGGCGAGCTGGTGCACCAGCCACGCCGACTCGAGCGCGGTCAGCGGCCCGCCGGCCAGCACGTGGCGCAGGTTCAGCCCGTCGGCCCACTCGCAGACGATGTAGGGCACCGCCGGGTCGTCGACGTCGGCGGCGGCGTGCTCGTCGACCGCGTCGAGCACCCGCAGGAACCGGGCGTCGGTGGTCTGCGCCGCCCGCTTCGCGGCCGCGACGATCGCACCCGTGTCGGGGTCGGACGCCGCGAGCACGTGCACGAGCACCGACCGTGACAGCCGCTGGTCGGAGGCGCGCCACGTGACCGTGGAGCCCCGGATCGCCATCTCCTCCTCGAGCCGGAACCTGCCGCCGAGCACCAGCCCCACCGGCAGCTGCGGCGCCGCCTCCAGGTCGGCCGGCTCCTCCGACTCGCCCACCAGGTCGGCGCCCGGGGAGGCGAACAGGGCCCCGTCGCCCGCGACGTCGTCCGCGTCGGCCGGGTCGAGGGAGTCGTCGGGCGGGTCGGCGTAGCCGCCGTCGAGCGTCGGCAGCATCGCGGTGTCGGGTCGTACGGGCTGCCCCGCGGGGGTCGTCGGCTCACCTGCCGGCCGGTCGGTCGGCTCTGCCACCTCGGTCTCCTTCCCTCGCCCGCGCCGCAGCACCAGGCCGATCACCTCGCCCACCTCGGCCACGCCCAGCACCCGCGCCATCACGACATAGACGAGTATGGCGAGCAGACCGCCCCCACCGATGCCCAGCAGGTCGGCGCCGAGCGACCGGGACCAGTCCCGCTGCAGCGTCACCAGCCCGAACGCGAGCAGCGAGCCGGGCAGCGCCGCCGCCGCGACGAGCAGCACGTGCCGGCCGAGGCCCGCCAGGTCGAGGCTCGGCACGTGGTTACGGAACCAGCCGGCCGAGACGGCGAGCCCCACCGCGTACGCCAGCGTGTACGACAGCGCCAGCGCCGGCGCCACCCACCGCGGGCCCGGGTTCACGAACGAGACGAACAGGACCGCCAGGGCGGCGTTGCAGGCGGCGATGAGGCACTGCAGGTGGAACGTCGACCGGGTGTCCTCGAAGGCGTAGAAGCCGCGCAGCAGCAGGTACTGCACCGTGAACGGGATGAGGCCCAGGGCGAACGCGGTGAGCGTCCAGCCGACCAGGTCGCCACCCTTCGTCTCGCCGCGGAACGCGAGCGTGGCGATGGGCACGCCGATCACCAGGAAGAGCAGCGACACCGGCACGAGCGCGGTGGTGGTGAGCCGGATCGCCCGCTCCAGCTCGCGGCCCACGCCGCGGGGGTCGTCGGCGGCCGCGTGGCGCGACATCGCCGGCAGGATCGCGGTGGCCAGCGACACCGTGATGAGCGAGTGCGGCAGCACCCACAGCAGGTTGGCGTTGTTGTAGGCGGCCATGCCCGCCCCGACCCCACCAGCGGTGGCCGAGGTGCCGAGCCGGGTCACCACGAGCAGCGCCAGCTGGTTGACGGCGACGAACCCGAGCGTCCACTTCGCCACGTGGAAGGTGTGGCCCAGCCCGGTGCGGCGCAGGTCGAACCGGGGCCGGTAGCGGAACCCGGAACGGCGCATGAACGGGATCAGCACCGCCGTCTGGGTGGCGATGCCCAGCACCGACCCGAGGCCCAGCAGCAGCGCCTGCGGCACCGTGAACGGCTGGCTCGTGTCGCCGTGCCAGCCCCACACCAGCGCGTACAGCAGCAGCACCGCGACCGCCACCACGTTGTTGGCGATCGGCGCCCACATCATGGGCCCGAACCGCTCCCGCGCGTTGAGCACCTGCCCGAACAGGAAGAACGCGCCGTAGAAGAACACCTGCGGCAGGCACAACGCGGTGAGCAGCACCATCGAGCCGAACTGCGGCGCCAGCTCGGGGGTGTGCCACGCCGCGTCGGAGTAGACCCACGCCACCACCGGCGACGCGATCACCAGCACCACCGCCATCACGCCGACGAGCAGCAGGAACGCCGTCATGATCCGGTTGGTGTAGGCCTCGCCGCCGTCGGGGTCGTTCTTCACCGCCCGGACGATCTGCGGCACCAGCACCGTGTTGAGCGCGCCACCGGCGAACAGGATGTAGAGAGAGTTCGGCACCGTGGTCGCCAGCGACCAGATCTCGGCCTGGCGGCTGTTGTTGCCCAGCAGGTAGGCGGCCAGCACCACCCGCGCCAGCCCCAGCACCCGCGAGACGATCGTGCCACCCATCATCAGCACCGTCGCCGACAGCAGCCGGCTCGTCCGGCTCGTCGCCTGCGCCGGCGTCTCGCCCGTACGCTCCCCCGCCGCAGGGTCCGGCGGCGTACGGTCGGGGGGCGCGGCGGCGCCCCCGTCGGCGACGGTCGTCGCAGCACCCGCCGACGCCTCGGCCGCCGGTGGCTCCGGGGGGGGGGGCTGGGGCACCTCGCTCACCGGGACCGTCTTGCGG
>JBHAES010000397.1:0-2834 GCA_041855725.1 Actinomycetota bacterium | reverse complement strand
GTGCGCCTGCGGTGGGCACGGGCCGAGCTGCGGGTACGACGGCGGGAGGGCCGGCTGCTGGCCGACGTACGGGCGACGGGCCGAGGGCTGTGGCGCCCGGTGGTGTCGTCGCTGCTGGGGCTCGCGGGCCGGCAGGCGGCCGGGCCACTGCGCGAGGTGCTCGACCGGCTGGCCGCGAGCGTCGGCGACGTCGCGGCCGGCCGGGAGCCGGACCTTGCCCTCGGGGCCGAGCAGCAGTCGCGGCGCACCGACGAGGGGGTGGCGCGGCTGCGGGACCGCCTCGGCCAGGTGGTGCGCCGTACGGCGGGACGACCCTGGTGGCGCGGCCGCGGCGCGAGGGCGTGGCGGGCCGAGCGTGCCCGGCTGGCGCCCGCGACGTGGCCCGCCGGCTTCGCCTGGGACGACGAGGAGCGGTGGCTCGCCGACCACCTGGCACGGGTGCCGTGGCGCGACCGCGAGGCCGAGCTCGACCGTCACCTGGAGCGGATCCGTCGCAGCGCCGACGAGACCCACCGGTCCGAGACCGACCGAGGCGACGGCGACAGGAGCGGGCCCAGGACGTCGCTGCTCACGCTCACCGACGCCGACCTCGACCTGTCCTGGCTCGCCACCCCGCGCACCACGATGCGCCGGCTCCAGGCCCATGACGAGGGCGACTGACCTCGTACGCCCGCTGGCGACGAGCCTGCAGCCGCGGCGGGGGCCGGCACCGGACCGCTCCCCCGCAGTCGGCCCGAGCGGGCCGGGCGAGGGCGTCGCCACCATCCGCGCCGGAGACACCCAGCCGCCACCGGTCGAGCCGCACCGACCCCGCTCTTCGAGCCGAGCTGTCACTCGTCGGGTCGGGCCCGGCTCGAAAGGCGACAGCCCGGCTCCCACGGTGGCAGCCCGGCTCCCACGGTGGCAGCCCGGCTCGAGACGTGAGGGGGCTCGCGCAGGATCCAGGCTCGGTGTCGTACTCAGGCGCCGGGCCGACCGGCACCCCCTGCCATGCGCAGGTTCGAGGCTTGGCACCGCCCGATCCCTCGCGCTGAGCCGACGGGGTCACCGGGCCGGAGGCTCGACGTCCGGGCTCAGAGGCGGCCGAGGGGGTGGATCGTGGCGTCGGGCTCGACCACGAGGGCGTCGTACGCAGCCGCCGGGTGGGTGCCGTGGCCGGGGTCGACGGCCCACAGCCCGACGCCGTCGAGGGTGGAGACGCTCATCCCCGACGACTCCAGGAGGGTGGTGACCTCACGCACCGCGTCCGGCGCCAGCCAGCCGACGTCGGAGAAGTGGAGCCGGGAGTGGCCGAACGCCTGCGGGAACGGTGGCCGGTGCCCCAGCCAGCCCCCGACGACCTCGTCGCCGGCCCGGGCCCACAGCGGACCGGCGTCACCGGTGGCCGGTTCGCCGAGCATCGCGCCCGCCCGCCACAGCGGGCTGTGCCGGGCGTCCTTGGGCAACGCCTCGACCGCTGCGGCGGCGTCGGCCGCCGACGGGGGCGCCCCCAGCGCCGCCCAGCAGCCTCGGGTCAGGCCGGCGTGGGTGCACAGCACGCCCGCCGCGTCGTGGGCGACCCGCAGCCACCCGTCGCGCCACCAGCGGCGGATCGTCGCCACGGTCTCGTCGGGCAGCTGCTCGGGCCACACGAAGGTGGGGCCGCCGGGCCGGACGTACTGCGCCTCGTGGTTGCCCGCCAGCTGCACCCAGCGGTCGCCGTGCGGGCCGCGCCGGAACCGGTCCACGAGCGCCACCACGCCGGGCGAGTCCGGCCCACGGTGCACGAGGTCGCCCACCTGCACCACTGTCCACCCGTCGGGGACGCTGGCCGTCTCAGGGTCGCACCCGACGCGGCCGAGCAGCTCGACCAGCACGTCGAGATGGCCGCCCACGTCGCCGATCACCAGGTGCCTCACGCTTCCTCCTCGCCGCCGCTCCCACCGGTGCCCCTCACCGGTCCGACCGACCGTACCGGACGGCTGTGACACCGCCGGCCCCGCCGTCACTAGAGTGGGCCCGTGCCGTCTCCCTCCCAGGCGCTCGACCTGCTGCTCATGGTCGACGCGCAGCAGTGGGAATGGACCCTACCCGCGCTCATGATCGCCACCGGGCAGCCGCCGACGGCAGGCGTCGCGGCGAGCGGGGTGCCGCTGCCCGGCGGGGGCGCGCTGAGCGTACGACCCGACCGCGACGGCGTCGCCGAGCGGCTCGTCGTGCCCGTGACCGCCGGGCTGGGCATGCCCGAGGCGACGCAGGTGGTGGCGCGCCGCCTCGGCCCGTACGTGACCGCCCGCCGCGGCCTCGACCTCACCCGTAGCTGGCCGCCGCTGCCCAGCGGACGCCGCGTGGAGGCGGTGCTCGCCGACGGGGTCCTCACCCTCGAGCTCGTCCGCGCGGGGGTGGCTCCCCCGCCGTCGACCACGCCCGCCGAGCTCGCCGAGGCGGCCGCCGAGCTGGCCGTACGGATCGCCGAGGCCGGCTACGTGCCCGTCGAGGACGAGACCCTGCCCGACATGGCCGCCGCGCTCGGCGGCCGGCTGGCGTGGGCGGGCGACTCCCGCACCCACCGTCGCATCACGATGCCGCACGCGCCCTGGCTGCTGGAGCTGGTCGACGGGCGTACGGAGCCCGACGCGCTGACGTGGTACCCGGAGCTGCGCATGGACCTGTGGGGCTCGGCCGACGTGGCGGGCTCGTCGCGGCTGGCCGGTTACGAGCTGCTCACCCGCGCCCTCGTCCGCCGCTGGGGCCCGCCCGGCCACGTCACCGGTGAGGCGAGGTTCTGGCACCGCGACGACGGCTGGACCGTCGCCGCCGACACCGGCGACCGCATGGTGCGGCTGCGGATCCGC
>JBHAES010000396.1:0-3561 GCA_041855725.1 Actinomycetota bacterium | reverse complement strand
GTGCCCAGCCCCGCGCCGGTGCCGGTCTCGACGTATCGCAGGTAGCGGGGGTTCACCATGCCCAGCAGCGGCGCCAGCCGCGGCAGCGCGACCGCCAGGGACACCGACCCGACGCCGAGCACGACGACCAGCCGCCTCATGGTGGGACGCCACCGGTAGGTGAGCCACAGCACCGCGGCCACGAGGAACACGCTCACGTGCAGCGACCCGGCGGCCGCGACGAGCAGCACCGCCACCGCCCGGTGCCGCGGCCAGCAGACGACGGCCAGCATCAGCACCCCGGTGGCCATCGCCTGCCGGATCCCGTTGAAGGTGGTCACGTAGAGGGCCAGCCCGTACCAGGTGCCCACCGCCACGGCGAGGTGCCGCGGCACGAGGTGCTTGAACGCCATGAGCATGGGCACGACGGCGACCACCGAGGTGAGCAGGAACAGCCACAGCGGGTTGTCGCCGAGGAGGGTCTTGACGGTGAGCCGGAACAGGGTGAAGCCGGGTTCCTGCGGCGCGGTGACGATCGCGGCGGCCCAGTCGTCCGTACGGAGCCGCCGGTACATGCCGGAGTAGAGCTCGAAGTCGGTGCCGGCCAGGTAGCGGAACCCCGAGAAGCTCACGAGCAGGAGCGCCAGCAGCGAGTCGGCCACGTTCCACGAGCTCGCTGCCCGCAGGCAGCGGTCCAGCCGGGTCCGCGCCGGACGCGGGGTGCGTTCCATGGCGTGCAGCCGCTGCGACGCGTAGGCGAGGAGCACGGCGAGCACGCCGACCAGGTAGTAGGCCTCCACTCCCCCTCCTCGCTGGCCCGCGGCCTCGGCCCGGGACCGGATCTCGTACGAGGCCAGCCTCCCCTACGGCGGGGCCTCTTGGAAACCCGAGCGGGACGTGACCGGATCGTGACCTGTGCGGTGCCTCGCAGACGGTCGTGGGGCGGGCGCGGGTTGGCACAATGGGTGCCCGGCACACGGGAGGAGGCACCATGGCGGCCGAGAGCTCGTTCGACATCGTCAGCAAGGTCGACGCCCACGAGGTCGACAACGCGTTCAACCAGGCGGTGAAAGAGGTCAGGCAGCGGTTCGACTTCAAGGGCACCGACTCCACGATCACCCGCAAGGGCGACCACTTCGAGCTGGAGTCGGTCTCCGAGGAGCGGCTCGCCGCCGTCCTCGACGTGCTGCGCAGCAAGCTGGCGCGGCGCGGCGTCGACCTGCTGGCACTCGACCCCGGCGAGCCCAGGCTGTCGGGCAAGCGGTGGCGACAGGTGGTCACCCTTACCGAGGGCATCTCGCAGGAGGACGCCAAGAAGATCACCGCGCTGATCCGCAGCGAGGGCCCCAAGGGTGTGAAGGCGCAGATCCAGGGCGACGAGCTGCGGGTGTCGTCGAAGTCCCGCAACGACCTCCAGGCCGTGCAGAAGCTGCTGCGCGACGCCGAGCTCGGCATCGCCATCCAGTTCGTCAACTACCGCTAGCCGACGCCCCGCGGCGGCGCCGAGCCCCGAGCGGCACCCCACCGACCGTCCCCCACGTGGCAGCGGCGCTGCCCGTCCGTCCCCAGCCGAGGCACACCATGCGCTATGTGGTCACCGGAGCCACCGGGTTCGTCGGTGGGGCGGTGGCGCGCACCCTCGCCCGGCAGGGCCACGACGTCACCGGGGTGGGCCGCGACGAGGCCCGGGGCGCGGCGCTCACCCGTGACGGCATCATCTTCCGCCGCCTCGACATCCGCGGCGCCCGGTGGGACAACCTCATGGAGGGCTGCGACGGGGTGGTGCACGCCGCCGCCGAGCACACCTTCTGGGACCACTGGGAGAGCTACCGCGACACCAACGTCGAGGCGTCGGGGGCCATCGCCCGCGCCTGCCGCACCTATGCCGTACGCCTCGTGCACGTGAGCCACTCGTCGGTCTACAACGTGTCGCAGCGGCAGTGGGACATCCCCGAGTCGCAGCCGTGCGGGCCCAGGTTCGACAGCCGCTACGCCCTCAGCAAGTACCGCGCCGAGGAGGAGGTGCTGGGGGCGCTGCCGTCGGCCGCCGTCGTCCGGCTGCGTCGCGTCTACGGGCCCGGCGACCCCAGCTTCATGCCGCGGGTCGCCGACGCGGTGCGGTCGGGTCGGCTGCCGCGGCTGTCGCGCCACGGCGTGCCCAACGAGATGTGCCACATCGACAACGCGGTGCACGGGCTCGTGCTCGCGCTGCAGAGCCGCATCGCGGGGCCGGTCAACATCGCCGACGGCGAGCAGGTGGAGATGTGGTCGGTGGTCGACCGGCTCGCCGACCGGCTCCAGGTGCCGCGGCCGACCGCGTACGTGCCCGCGTCGCTGGCCGTGGGCGTGGCCCACGCGCTGGAGTGGGCCACCCGGGTGCGCCGCTCGGGCACGGAGCCGGCGTTCACCGCCAGCGCCGTCCGCATGCTCACCCGCGGCATGAGCCTCGACCTCACCCTCGCCCGCGAGCAGCTCGGGTACGCGCCCGTGGTGTCGGCGGCGCCGGCGATGGCGGCCGCGATCGCCGCCTACACCCCCACCCGCCGGGCCCGCTGACCGGAGCGGCCGCCCACGTCCCAGGGGCCGCACCCACCGACCTGCGCCCGGCGCTCGCACGGCGTCGACCCGGTGCGGCCGTGGGCCGGGCACACTGGGTGGGTCTGTCGACCTGCCGAGGAGCCGTCTCGTGACCGTCACCCTGCTCGTCGCCGCCGTGGCGGCGACCGTGTTCCTGGTCCACCGTACGGTGCGGGCGACCCGCCTGGTCGGCGCCGCCCGCGTGGCCGCCGTGGTGGTGACCGTCGCGCTGACGGCGTGGGCGTTCGCGGCCGGGGCGACGGCCCGGGGCGGGCTGGGGATCGCGGCGGTGCGCTGGTGGGCGGTGCCGGGGCTGGTGGTGCTGGCGTGGCTGCTCTACGTGGGGCTCGCCCTGGGCGTGACCGGCCTCGTCAGCCTCGCGCTGCGCTGGGCCGACCGGCGGCGGGTCGGCGACCCGGCGGTCGGCGCCGAGCCGGGGTTGCCCCGACGCGTGGCCTGGGTGCGGCGGCTCACCGTGGCGTCGCTCGTGGTGGCCGCGCTGGTGACCGGCTACGGCCGCTGGGAGTTCGAGCACCTGCGCACGAACGAGCACGACTACGCCTCGGCGCAGCTGCCAGCCTCGTTCAACGGGTTCCGCATCGCGTACGTGTCGGACCTGCACGCGGGCGTGACGGTCGGCCGGCCGTACGTGGCCCGGCTGGTCGAGCAGGTCAACGCGGCCCGACCCGACCTCGTCGTGCTGGGCGGCGACCTCGTCGACGGCAGCGTCGCCGACCTGGCCGGCGACCTGGAGCCGCTGCGGGGGCTGCGAGCCACGTACGGGGTGGTGGCGGTGAGCGGCAACCACGAGTACCGCTCCGGCACGTCGCAGTGGTTCGCCTACTGGCGCACCCTGGGCATCGCCGTGCTCGACAACGACGCGGTGGTGGTGACCCGTGGCGGCGCCGACATCGACGTGATCGGCGTCAACGACCGTACGGGGGTGGCCCCGCACGCCGAGGACCTCGCCGCCGCCCTCGGCCGGCTCGAGGCGAAGTACGGGGT
>JBHAES010000395.1:0-5620 GCA_041855725.1 Actinomycetota bacterium | reverse complement strand
GACTCGACGCGCGGCGCCGGTCGGTCGGCGGCATGATGCCCTGAGCCTCCCGGGGGTCGCCGCGGCGGGACTGTCGTCGTCGTGCCAGAAGTTCGGGGAATCCGCCCCGGCGGCCGGTTGGGCGGGGTACTGTCCCGAGCAGGTCACGTCCCCCAGGTCGCCGACGGACCCCGGTCGGGCGGCCCCGTCACTCCACGGAGGAAGCCGCTGTGAGAACGCTTCGACGACGAGCGTTGCTGGCCGGGTCCGGTGCCGCGCTGGCAGCAGGGCTGCTCGGCTGCGCCCCGCCCAACCCGGGGGCGGTCAACCAGCACCCGCCGATCCCCGCCGCCGACGGGCCCGTCACCCTCGTCTACTGGGCGTGGCTGAAAGACCTGCAGAAGGTGTGCGACCTGTTCAACCAGACGCAGGACCGGATCCGGGTCGAGGCGCGGTGGATCCCGGGCGGCAACAGCGGCGGCTACGCGAAGATCCTCTCCGCCGCCGCGGCCGGCGGCGGGCCCGACATCGCCCAGGTCGAGCTGCGCAACCTGCCGGAGTTCGCGCTGGCGGGCGCGCTGGTCGACCTCTCCCGCTACGGGTTCGCCAGCCACGAGAGCGTCTTCGACCCGGGCGCGCTCAGCCAGGCGAAGGTCGGGTCGTCGGTGTGGGGGGTGCCGCAGGACACCGGACCGGTCGCCATGTACTACAACCGGGCCCTGCTCGTCGACGAGCTCGGCCTCGCCCCACCGGCGACCTGGGAGGAGTTCCGCACCCTCGCCCGCACCGTGCACGACGCGGGCCGCAGCCTGATCACCATGGACCCCACCGACGGGTCCTACCTGGTGGCGTACGCCATGCAGTCGGGCGCGGTGTGGTTCGAGCCGCAGGGCGACGGGTGGGTCGTCAACCTCACGAGCGACCGGTCGATGCGGGTCGCCGAGTACTGGGACGCGATGCTGGCCGACCAGGTGCTCGGCACCGGCTACGGTGCCTTCTCGACCCCGTGGATGGCGGCTGCCGGCGAGGGGAAGGTGCTGGCCACCGTCTGCGGGTCGTGGGGCGACGCGCTGGTGCAGTCGGTGCCCGGCGCGGCCGGGAAGTGGGCCGCCGCGCCGATGCCCACCTGGCCCGACGGCTACGCCTCGGGCGGCCACGGCGGCTCGTCGGCGGCGGTCGTCTCCACCAGCAAGCACCCGGCCGAGGCGCTCGAGTTCCTGATCTGGATGTGCACCACCCGCGAGGGCATCGACGCGATGATCGAGCACTGCGGCATCGGCTGGTCGCCCACCGCCGGCTACATCGGCGCCCCCCGCATGAAGCCGTCGGAGTTCTTCTCCGGCCAGCGCTACAACGAGGAGGTCATCGTGCCGATGGCGGCCGGTCAGAACCTCGAGTGGACCTGGGCGCCGCTCATGCAGCGGGTCATGGCGCTCGTCGGCGACGGCATGGCCCGGGCCGTCCGCGGGGAGGCCCGGCTCGTCGACCTGATGGGCACCGCGCAGGCCGAGATCGTCGGCATCATGCGGGGCATGGGCCTCCAGGCGGAGGGAGCACGATGAGGTCGAAGGTCGCCCCGTGGGCCCTGCTGGCCCCGTTCCTGCTCATCTTCCTGGGCACCATGGTGGTGCCGATCGTGATGGCCGTCGGCTACTCGTTCACCCGGGTCCAGCGCTCGGGCCTGCTGGGCGAGAAGGGGCTGACCAGCACCTTCGCCGGCGTCGACAACTACGTGGCCGCGCTGCAGAACGTGAACTTCATCACCTCCATCGGCCGCATGCTCCTGTTCGGCGTGGTGCAGGTGACCGTGATGATCGTCGCCGCCACGATCCTGGCGCTGCTGCTGGAGAGCGTGAGCGCGAAGTGGCCGGGCCTTTTCCGCGCCGTCTACTTCATGCCGTACGGGATCCCCGGTGTGATCGCCACGATCCTGTGGTCGTTCCTCTACGTGCCGGGGCTCAGCCCCATCGTCGACGTGCTGGCCCTCGTAGGGGTCGAGGCCGACTTCCTCGGGCCCGACCAGGTGCTGTGGTCGATCGCCAACATCGTCACCTGGACCTACACCGGCTACAACATGCTGATCATCATCGCCCAGCTGAAGGCGATCCCCGGCGACCTGTACGAGGCGGCGCGCATCGACGGCGCGTCCAGCCTGCGCATCGTGTGGGACGTGCAGCTGCCGCTGATCCGTCCGGCGCTGATGCTCACCATCATCTTCTCGATCATCGGCACCCTGCAGCTGTTCGCCGAGCCGCGGCTGCTGATGACGATGAGCTCCGGCATCACGTCGGAGTACACCCCCAACATGGCGGCCTACGCCTTCGCGTTCCAGTACAACGAGATCGGCATGGCGGCGGCGCAGGCCGTGATCATCGCCGTCTCGGCGTTCGTGCTGTCGGCGGTCGCCCTCGGGTTCTCCCAGTGGACGGAGCGACGCCGATGACCACCACCCGTACGAACCGCCGCGTCGACGAGCGCTCCGGCGCCCGCGCCGCCGGCCGCCGCACCGCCTCCACCGTCGGGGTGACCGGCGTGCTCGCCCTCGTGGCGATCTACTTCCTGATCCCCGTCTACTGGGTGGTCGTCAACGCCTCCAAGTCGACCGCCGACCTGTTCGGCACGAGCGGCTTCTGGTTCGGCACGTCGTTCCAGCTGGCCGAGAACATCGCAGCGGTGTTCCGCGCCAACGGCGGCATCTTCGGCCGCTGGGCGCTGAACTCGCTGCTGTACTCGGGGGTCGGGGCGGCCCTGGCCACCTACTTCGCGGTGGCCGGCGGCTACGCGCTGGCCACGTACCGGTTCAAGGGCCGCCGCGCGGTGCTCGGGCTCGTGCTCGGCGGGGTGCTGGTGCCGGGCACCGCCACGGCGCTGCCGCTGTTCTTCCTGTTCTCCAGCATCGGGCTCACCAACACGTACTGGTCGGTGCTCATCCCGTCGCTGGTGAGCCCGTTCGGGCTGTTCCTCGCCACGATCTACACGAGTGCCGCCGTGCCCGGCGAGGTGCTGGAGGCGGGCCGGATCGACGGGCTGGGCGAGCTGTCGCTGTTCCACCGGATCGCGCTGCCGCAGCTGACCCCCGCGATCATCACCATCGTGCTGTTCCAGTTCGTCGGCATCTGGAACAACTACTTCCTGCCCGTGGTGATGCTCGCCGACGAGACGCTCTACCCGATCACCCTGGGCCTCGACAACTGGCGCGCCCAGACCGACCGGCTGCCGCAGTTCTACCAGCTCACCGTCAGCGGGGCGCTGCTGTCGGTGATCCCGCTGGCCATCCTGATCCTGGTGCTGCAGCGGTTCTGGCGCGGCGGCCTCACCGAGGGCTCGGTCAAGGGCTGACCCACCGTACGCCTGCCGGGTGGTGTCGCCAGCGGCGCCACCCGGGCGGGCGCGGCGGTCACGGGTCGAGCCGGCCCCTGCCGCGTCGTGGCGCCCTGGCGGGCCGGGTCACTCCAGCCCGTAGCGGGCGGCGATCGCGGCGCTGACCGCGGTGGCCTCGGCCGCGGTCGGCATCTCGCAGAACACGCGCAGCAGCGGCTCGGTGCCCGAGAACCGGATCGTCGCCCACCCGCCGTCGGCGAAGTAGACCTTGCAGCCGTCGTCCCACGACACCCGGGCCACGTCGTGGTCGAAGGCGGGCAGGTCGTGGCGCCGGTAGATCTGCTCGGTCAGCTCGGCGCGGCGCGAGGCGCTGAACCCGTAGCCGTGCTCCACCATCTCCAGGCGGCCGTACGTGTCGACGATGCGCTGCCACAGCTCGCTGAGCGGTCGGCCCCGCTTGGCCACCATCTCCACGAGCAGCGACCCGGCGTACACCCCGTCCTTGCCGGGGATGTGGCCGCGTACGGTGAGCCCGCCCGACGACTCGCCGCCGATGACGGCGTCGGTCTCGGCCATCTTCGACGAGATCCACTTGAACCCGACGGGCACCTCGTGGCAGGTCTCGCCGTGCGCCTCGGCGACCCGGTCGAGCAGGTGGGTGGTGGACATGTTGCGCACCGCAGGGCCCCGCCACCCCTTCTCGTCCAGCAGGTAGTCGTAGAGCAGCACGAGCACCTGGTTGGGGTGGAGGAACTGGCCGCGGTCGTCGATGATGCCGAGCCGGTCGGCGTCGCCGTCGGTGGCGATGCCGAGGTCGGCGCCCACCCGGGGCACCATGGCGCGCAGGTCGTCGAGCGTCTCGGCGCTGGGCGAGGGCAGCCGGCCGCCGAACAGGGTGTCGTGGCGGCTGTTGATCACGTCGACCTGGCAGCGGGCCGTCATGAGGATGGTCTGCAGGCAGGTCTGCGCCACGCCGAACATCGGGTCCAGCACGATGTGCAGGTGCCGGTGGCGGATGGCCTCCACGTCGAGGTGGCCCAGGATCGCGTCGATGTACCAGTTCAGCGACGTCTGCACGGTGAGCCGCGGGTGGGCGCGTACGTCGTCGCTCGGCACCGAGCGCACCTGCTCGTCGGTGACCGCGTTCGCCGCGGCGGCGAGGGCGTCGGTCACCTCCAGCTCGGCGTCGCGGCCGCCCTCGGTGAACACCTTCAGCCCGTTGTAGAGGGCCGGGTTGTGGCTCGCCGTGACCGCCACCCCGTAGGCGCAGCCCTTGTTGCCGACCGTCCACATGAACATGGGGGTGGGCGCGGGACGGTCGATGAGGGTGACCGGCACCTCGTTGCCGAGGAACACCTCGCACGCCCACTGCGCCGCCTCGGCGGAGAGGAACCGGCGGTCGTAGCCGATCACGACCCCCCGCTCGGCAACCCCCTCGGCCCGCATCCGGTCGCACAGCGCCTGCACGATCCGTCGTACGTTGGCGCGGGTGAACCCGTCGCCGATGACCTCGCGCCAGCCGCCGGTGCCGAACCGAATCATGCGCCCTATCAAACTCCGTTCCGCCGCGCCTGTCGACTCGGCCGACGCCCACCCGTGCGACCTCGTCGATCCGCGCTACGACAAGGGGAAACCGTACGTGCCGCACGCAGCCCCGGCCGCACGGCAAGGGTCACGCACCGAGCAGGGGACTCGGCGGCACCAGGCTGCGGCGGACCGGCCCGCTGGGGCGAGGGGGCGGATCGCTGCCCCGCGCGCAGCGGGGTGCTGCGGGCGAGCGGGTCGGTATCGCCGGTGGCTGAGGGGCGTGGACGCGGCCAGCCCCCGACGGTGGCGTCTTCTAGGGTGTGCGTCATGGAGCCGCGCACCGTCCCGGGCCCCGACGCCCCTCGCGCCCCTCGGTCCCTCGCCGTCCTGCTCGTGGTCGCCGCCGGTGCCGGCGGGCTGCTGGCGCTCACCGCGTACGCCCCTCACTGGGCGCTGCAGCTGCCTGCGGTGGTGGCGGCCGCGGCGGTGCTCTGGCTGCTCGGCGAGGTGGCGCCGCAGCGGGCCTACCCGGTGGGCGTCGTGTTCGCCCTGGCCTGGCTGGTGCCCACCACCGCCTGGTACTACGCGTTCATGAGCCCGCCCGTGGCGTTCGCGGCGAGCGTCGGGTGGGCGCTGCTGCTGGCGAACCTGTTCGGCGTGGCGGGGCTGCGGGCCCGGGTGGGCCGGGGCGGCGTGTGGCTGCTGTTCGTCGCCGCGTGGCTCGTGCTCACCGCGGTCCGCCTCCACGCCCCGGTCGTCGAGGACTGGTGGCTGCCGCACCTGGGCTACAGCG
>JBHAES010000394.1:0-6724 GCA_041855725.1 Actinomycetota bacterium | reverse complement strand
TGGTGCGGCTCCTCGACGAGGCGCGCCGGCAGCACCGGCGGGTGGTGGCGGTGCCGCTGCCCGGCACCCTCACGGCCACGCAGGTGCTGCGGGCCCACCGCGACCCCGACGGGTTCGCTGCGCACCTGGCCCGCCCCATGCCGGCCGCCCCGTCCCGGGCCGCCCGCTCGGGCACCCGGTTCCACGAGTGGGTGCTGCGTCACTTCGGCACGCCCACCCTGGTCGACCCCGACGACGTCTTGGACCGGCGCGACGACGACGCCGACGTCGACCCCGAGCTCGTCGAGCTGTGCCGGGCGTTCGCGGCCGGTCGCTTCGGCGAGACGGTGCCCGCCGCCCTGGAGCTGCCGTTCTCGCTCCTCGTCGGCGGGCAGGTCGTCCGCGGCCGCATCGACGCCGCCTACACCGCGCCCGCGGTGGTGCCGACGGGCCACCGGGCGCTGGTGGTGGACTGGAAGACGGGCTGGTCGCGGCCCGACCCGCTCCAGCTGGCGCTGTACCGGGTGGCCTACGCCGAGCTGCAGGGGCTGCCGCTCGACCAGGTGGCGGCCGCGTTCTACCACGTCCGTCACGACCGGCTCGACCTCGTGCCCGGGCTGCCCGACCGCGACGGCCTCGACGCGCTGATCGAGCAGCTCGGCTCCGGGTGACCGGGTCCCTGCACCTCGCCCGTCCCCGGACAGGGTCGGCTCGCCCGAGGACACGTTCATCCGCGTCACCGCGTACGCCCCCGTCGACGGCCGCGAGGTCGATCGCGGTCCGACCGGTGGCCGCAGGGAGGTCCCGGCGGCCACCGCGGGTGGGTGACCCGGCGGGACCCGCGGGTCGGCGGCTGGGCTAGGTTGGGCGGCGATGACCGACTGGCAGCTCCCATCCCACCTCGACCGTCTCGACGCGCTGCGCTCCGACGAGGCCGCGCTCGCCGCCCTGTGGCCGACTGCGCGGCTGCTCACGGTCGGTGAGCGCGGGGCCGTCCCCGTCCGCGACGACGGTCACCGGCTGCGCACCGTCGCCACGGAGGGCCCGTACGACCCGCAGCGGCACCGGCTCGTGGGTCGGGTCGGCGAGACGGTGCTCTTCGCGACCGACGGCGGCAGCGGGGGGACGCCGCTGCGCGAGGTGGGCGACCTGCTGCCGGCGGCGGAGCTGCAGGCGGCCATGGCGGCGCTGGCCATGGTGGAGTGGCACCGGCTCGAGGGCCGCTGCCCTGGGTGCGGGGCGGCGTCGGTCGCCGCGGCGGGCGGCGCCGAGCGTCGGTGCCCCTCGTGCGCATCCGAGCTGTTCCCACGGACGGACCCGGCCGTGATCGTGGCGGTCGTCGACCGCGACGACCGGCTGCTGCTCGGCCGCCAGGCGGTGTGGCCCGAGGGCCGGCACTCGGTGCTGGCCGGGTTCGTCGCGACGGGGGAGTCCCTGGAGCAGGCGGTGCACCGCGAGGTCGCGGAGGAGACCGGGGTCCAGGTCACCGACGTCACCTACGTCGCCAGCCAGCCGTGGCCGTTCCCCCGCTCGATCATGCTGGGGTTCACCGCCCGGGCGGTCACCACCGAGGTGAGGGTCGACGGCACCGAGATCGTGGCCGCCCGCTGGTTCACCCGCGACGAGCTGCGCCACGCCGTGGCGACCGGGACCGTCGGGCTGCCGGGGCGCACGTCGATCGCCTACCGCCTCGTCACCGACTGGCTCGGCGAGCGGGTCGAACCGGGCTGGTGACACCCGCGTGCTGCTCGGCCGGGCCGCGCAGGCCGTGGTCCGTCAGAGCCGGCCGCGCAGCCCGGAGGCCCGCAGCGCCGGACGGGTGACCGCCGCCCGGACCGCGTCGGGGTGCGCGACGATCGTGACCTGCTGCTCGGCGCGCGTGACCGCCGTGTAGAGCAGCTCGCGGGTGAGCAGCGGTGAGCCGAGCATCGGCAGGGCCACGGTCACCGCGTCGAACTGGCTGCCCTGCGCCTTGTGCACGGTCATGGCGTGCACCGTCTCGACGCTGTCGAGCAGCGACGGCGCGAGCAGCAACGGCGCGCCGCCCAGGTCGAGGGCGGCCCGCAGCTGCCCGCCGGCGGTGGCGACCACGATGCCGGTGTCGCCGTTGCTGATGCCGAGGTCGGGGTCGTTGCGGGTGACGAGGAGCGGCTGCCCGGCGTGGCGCTCCCGGTCGGGGGCGTAGTCGCCCACCTCGTCGCGCAGCCACTGCCCGATGCGCACGTTCCAGTCGTGCTGGCTGTGGGGGCCGAAGCGGTGGGCGCACAGCACCCGGTGGGCCCGCAGGCGGCGCAGCGCGGTGGCCGCGTCGCCGGCGAGCGCGGCCCGGACGGCGTCGGCCGTGGTCATGGCCCGCGCCCGCAGAAGGTCCAGCCCGCCGTCGGGCAGGCCACCGGCGTCGGTGAGCTCGACGAAGCCGACCTGCGGGTCGCCGCCGCGGAGGACGGCCAGGGTCTCGTCGGCGTCGCCGTGGCGGACCGCGTCGGCGAGGTCGCCGATGGCGCCCCCGTAGCGCCAGGTGTGGGTGAGCCGGACGTGGGGGATGGCGACGCCGCGACCCTCGACGGCCGCGGTGATGTCGGCGAGCACCGCCCCCGCGTCGACGGAGGTGAGCTGGTCGGGGTCGCCCACGAGGACGAGCCGGGCCTCGGGGCGGACGGCGGCCAGCAGCTCGGCCATCTTTGCCAGCGACACCATCGACACCTCGTCGACCACCACCACGTCGGCGGGCAGCCGGTTGCCGGCGTGGCGTGCCACCCGCCGACCCGGCACCGCCCCCAGGAGCCGGTGCAGGGTGCGGCCTTCGAGGGCGAGCAGGCGGCGGGCGACGTGGTCGGGCAGGTCCATGCGGCGCACCTCGCCGCGCACCGCCTCGACGAGACGCGCCGCGGCCTTGCCCGACGGGGCGGCCAGGCTGATGCGGGGCACGTCGCCCTCGTGCAGCGCGACGAGGGCGAGCAGCCGCGCGATCGTCGTGGTCTTGCCGGTGCCGGGGCCGCCGGCGAGGACCATGACGCGGCTGCGCAGGGCCAGCTCGGCCGCCTCGCGGGCCCGGTCGGGCTCGCCGGGGGCCAGCCCGACCCCGTCGAAGAGGCGCCGGGCCAGGACGGCGAGCCGGTCGGGGTCCGGGGCGGGGACGCCCGTCGCCGCCCGGGCGAGCAGCCCGGCGCGCACGTCCTCCTGCTGCTCCCACGAGCGCTGCAGGTAGAGCTGGCCGTCGACCAGGCGCAGCGGCCGCACGCCGGCGCCGTCGGCCCCGTCGGTGACGAGCGGGCTCGTGCGTACGGCGGCGACCCACGCGGCCGGATCGGGCCACGGCAGGTCGTCGGGCGGCTGCTCCTCCATGGAGGCGAGTACCTCGTCGCGGAGCGTCTCGAGGGCGACGCACACCGAGCCCAGGCGCAGGGCGCGGACGACGAGCGCCAGCGCGAGCTGCACGTCGTCGCGAGCCTCCCGGGCGAGGAAGCTGACCCGTTGCGCGACCTGCACGTCGGCGACGGCCAGCACGCCGGCCCGGTTGAAGGTGCGCAGCAGGCCGGTGGCGCGGGTCGCGAGCTCGTGGCGCTCGGGTGGTCGGGCCGTCACGGGGCACCTCCGGCGAGCAGGTCGGACAGGTCGGTGACCAGGCCGGGTGCCGGCCGCCACGTGAACACGCCGGTGGGCGTGCCGTCGACGATCGGGGTGCCGGGACCGGCCATGCCGCGGACGAACAGGTAGGCGATGCCGCCGAGGTGGCGCGCCGGGTCGTAGCCGCGCTGGCGCCAGCGCAGGAACCGGTGCAGCGCCACCGAGTAGAGCAGGGCCTGCAACGGGTAGTGCGACGCCATCATGGCCTCGGCCATCGCCTCGGGGGTGTAGTGGCCCAGGGTGAGGGGGAGGTGCGGCGGGGCGAGCCGGTTGGTCTTGTAGTCGACGACCACGACGGCGTCGTCGACCCGGATCGCGGCGTCGATGCTGCCCGTGAGGAAGCCCCGCAGCGGGACGTCGCCCAGCCCGGCGTCGGCGAGCCGGTCGGGGTAGGTAGCGAGCAGGTCGTCGTCGCCGAGGTGGGCGGCCAGCAGGTCGGCCACCAGGGGCAGGGTGGCGTCGGTCGGCCCGCCGCGTCCCAGCGGCAGCTCGAAGTCCAGCTCGGGCAGCCGGTCGGCGGCGGCGACGTCACGGAGCCGGCGCCCGCCGAACAGCGGGCCGAGCGGGGTGTCGAGGGCGGGCCCCAACGCCGTGACGAGAGCGTCGGTGGTGACGTCGGCGACCGGGAGCCGCGCCGTCTCGGTGGCCACGATCGCCCGCAGCGACGCCGGGTCGCCGGGGTCGAAGTGCTCGAACACGGCGTGCACCAGGCTGCCGAACGCGACCCCGCCGGGCAGGTCGGCCATCGGGGAGACCGTGTCGAGCCCCGGCACCGGGTCTGCGGCCGTAGGCCTTGGCGCTGCGGCGGCCGGGTCGCCGGCCAGCGTCTCGGCCGGGACGGCGTCGTCGGGGTCGGGCGGCTCGTCGTCGAGCAGGAGGTCGGGCAGGTCGTGGTGAGCGGACGCGGTGAGCGCCGAGTACGAGGTGCGTCGCCACGCGTGGTCGACGGTGCGGCGCAGCTCGGCCGCCGGCACCAGGGGTGGCGCGACCCGGGCCACAGGTACGGCCTCGCGTCCCCCGACCGGTTCGAACGCGATCCCGGACCCGGCCAGCCGCCCCAGGCTCGACGGGGCCCGGCCGTCGAGCGCGACCTCGTCGGGCACCGTGTCGAGCGCCACATCACGGAACAGCACCCGGTGCAGCGGCGAGCGGGGGGTGCTGCCGCCGGGCACCCACCACACGACCAGGTGGCACTCGGCACGGGTGAGAGCCACGTACAGCTCGCGCAGGTCCTCGCCCGCCTCCTCCCGGTCGTGGGCGGCCCGCCGCGCCGCGGCGCCCTGCGCGCGGGGGCCGCCGACGTCGAGCGCCCGGACGAGCCGGCCGTCCCGCGGCAGGTGCACCTGGAACGGCTGCGGCGCCCAGCCGTCGTCGGTACGGGGGCGCGACTCGGTGACCTCCGGCAGGTAGACCACCGGGAACTGGAGCCCCTTGGCCTGGTGGGTGGTCATCACCTGCACGGCGTCGGCGTCGGTCTCGAGCCGGCGGCTGCGCTCGTCGCGGACGGACGCGTCGCCGCGGCCTCGCTGGTCGAGCAGCCAGTCGAGGAGGCCGGCCAGCCCCACGCCGCGGCGGGTCTGCTGGTGCTGCAGCAGGTCGGCGACGTGCCGCAGGTCGGTGAGCACCCGGTCGCCGCCCTTGCGGGAGAGGAGGCGGGGCGCCAGGTCGCCGGTGGCCGTCATGGCCTCGAACAGGGCGGCGAACCCCTGCTGGGTGGCCACGGCGTGCCAGCCGCGCACCAGCTGGGTCACCTGGCCCAGGTCGGCGTCGGAGGCGGTGGCGAGCCGGGCCGGCGACCAGCCGACGAAGTCGGTGAGGGTGACGGCGCGCATCTCGCGGGTCCGGGGCCGCTCGAACGCGGTCAGCAGGGCGCGCCAGTCGTCGCCGGCGACCGAGGAGAGCACCGACGACGACCCGTTGAAGACGGTGGGCACCCCGGCCGCGGCCAGCCGGGCGCGGATCTGCTCGCCGCGCCGGTTGGTGGCGACGATCACTGCCACGTCGCGCGGCGCGACCGGTCGGGGCGCCTCGCCGGTGCGGGGGCGCTCGAGCAGCGTCCCGGAGCCGAGGAGCGCGGTCACGTCGGCCACGAGGTCGGCGTCGACCGCGGCCCGCGGCAGCGCGGCGTCGGCCTCGCGCAGCCGCAGCGGGGCCCGCCACGGCCCGGACGCGACCAGCCGGGGGGCCTCAGGGCTGGACGCCACCGGCTCGACCCGGATGCGGGGGTCGCCCAGCCGGGCGCCGTCGAGCAGCCGGGTCACCGCGGCCACCAGGGCGGGGTCGCTGCGGTGGTTGGTGGCGAGGACCTGCCGGTCGCCGTGCTCGACCGCGTCGAGGTAGGCGAGCACGTCGGCGCCGCGGAACCCGTAGATCGACTGCTTCGGGTCACCGATGAGCACGACGGTGGAACGCCCCTCGAACGCGCTGCGCACGATGGCCCACTGCACGGGGTCGGTGTCTTGGAACTCGTCGATCAGCACCACGGGGTAGCGCTGCTGCAGCAGCTCCCGAGCCTGGTCGCGGGTGGGGGCGGTGGTGAGGGCGTCCCGCAGCCGGGTCTGCATGTCGTCGAACGTGTAGCGGCCGAGCTGACGCTTGCGGACCTCGACCGCTTGGCGCACGGCGGCGGCGAACGACACCCGTTCCCGGGCCGGGTCGTGCTCGGGCACGTCCCACGGCGCCAGCTCGAGGGTGGGGGAGCGGTCGGCGGCGTGGCGGGCGATCCGGGTGGCGTCGGCGAGGCTGAACGGCGGCCGGTCGGTGTCGGCGTAGCGGGCCACGTACTCGTCGGCCACGCACTGGTCGAGCACGTCGGACAGGTCGTCGACCAGCGTGGTGCCGGGCTCGTGGTCGACGAGCACCCCCAGCTCGGCCAGCATGCGCTGGCAGAACTGGTGGGTGGTGCAGATCGTGGCCGCGTCGAACCCTGCCAGTGCGTCGCCCACCCGTCGCAGCCGGCGGCGCAGCTCGGCGGGCTCGGCGGCCGCGAGGTGGGTGGCGACCTGGTCGCCGTGAGCAGGGAGGCCGGCGAGCGCGGCGGCCAGGGCCTGCTCGACGGTGACGAGCTGCTCGCGGACCCGGGCCCGCAGCTCGCGGCTCGAGGCCCCCGAGAAGGTGG
>JBHAES010000393.1:0-16863 GCA_041855725.1 Actinomycetota bacterium | reverse complement strand
CATCATGAGCAAGGTGGTCCGCGGGCTCAGCGGCAGCGTCTACGACGGCTTCAAGCCGCCCGAGCCGCCGCGTCCGGAACGCAGCGCCACGGTGGGGATGGTGTCGCTGGGGTGCGCCGTCGTGGCGGTGGCGCTGCTCGCGTTCGCGCTCTCGGCCGCCGCGAGGACCCCGGGCTCGTTCGTCGACGGCCGCCTCGACGAGGCGGCGTTCGTCGCGGCCGTCGAGGCCAGGCGTGGCGTGGTGCTCGCCGGCCTGGGCGCCGTCGTGGCCGGGATCGGGCTCGGCGTGCTGGCGATCGTACGGCGGCTCGGCCGCCACTGGGGCGTCGCCGGCGTGCTCGCCGCCGTCCTCGCGCCCGTGGTAGCCGTCGGCCTCGGCGTCGTGACCGGCATGGGGCTGCTGGGCTGAGGTTGCGTACGGGACCGGCGCCCGCCCCCGTACGCGCCGGTCCCTCAGGCCGGGCCGTGCCGCCCCTGTCGTGACCTGCGCCGCGAGACATGGCAGGCCCCAGCCCCGCAGGCGCCGGACCAACCTGCTCCACCCGGCGGAGCAGCGGTCCCCAGCCCGGCCACCGCTTTCGACCCGTACCGACGTGCGCCACCCGGCGGAGCAGGAGTCTCCCCGGTCACCGGCCGACGCGGGCGACGGTGCTGCCCGCGCCGGCTCGTACGAGCCGTTACGTCGGGACGCGGGTGAGGCCGAGGGCAGGGGTGTGGAAGGATCGAGGCCATGTCGTCGATCCCGTCGCTGCTGTCCGAGCGTCTCCAGGCCGCCACGGGGGTCGACCCCGAGCTGCGGCCGGCCACCAAGCCCCAGTTCGGGCACTTCCAGACCAACGTCGCGCTGCGGCTGGCCAACGCCGAGGGCACCAACCCGCGCCAGGTGGCGCAGCGGATCGTCGACGAGGTCGACCTTGCCGACCTGTGCGAGCCCCTCGAGATCGCCGGCCCCGGGTTCATCAACCTGCGGGTGCGAGCGGCGGTGCTGGCCGGCGAGGTGTCGACGCTGCTCGCCGACCCGGCCACCGGGGTGCGGCCGACGCAGCGTCCCGAGATCGTCGTCGTCGACTACTCGGCGCCCAACGTCGCCAAGCCGATGCACGTGGGCAACCTGCGCTCCACCATCATCGGCGACTGCTTCGTACGCGTGCTGCGGGCCGTGGGCCACACCGTCGTGCCGCAGAACCACATCGGCGACTGGGGCACCCAGTTCGGCATGCTCGTCGAGCAGATCCTCTCCGAGGGAACCGACGTGGCGTCGCTCGACCTCGACGGGTCGGTGGCGCTCTACCGGCGGGCCCAGGCCCACTTCAAGGCCGACGAGGAGTTCGCCGACGCGTCGCGGCGCCGGGTGGTGGCGCTGCAGGCCGGCGACCCCGAGACCCGGGCCGTGTGGCAGGCCCTCATCGACGTGTCGAAGACGGGCTTCAACCGGGCGTACGAACGGCTGGGCGTGCTGCTCACCGACGACGACCTGGCCGGCGAGTCGATGTACAACGACATGCTGCCCGCGGTGGCCGCCGACCTGGAGGCGATGGGCATCGCCCGCGTCGACCAGGGGGCGCTGTGCGTGTTCCTCGACGGCGACGACGCGCCGCTCATCGTGCGCAAGGCCGACGGCGGCTTCGGCTACGCCGCCACCGACCTGGCCGCGATCCGCCACCGGTTCGGCACCCTCGGTGCCACCCGCTGCATCTACGTGGTCGGCACCCCGCAGGCCCACCACTTCCAGCAGGTGTTCGCCACGGCCCGCCTCGCCGGGTGGGTGCCCGACGGCGGCCGTACCGAGCACATCGGGTTCGGGTCGGTGCTCGGCCCCGACGGCAAGATGCTGCGCACCCGTTCGGGCGAGTCGGTGAAGCTGGACACGCTGCTCGACGAGGCCGAGGAGGTCGCCGCCCCGGCGATCGCGACGGCGGCGGTGAAGTACGCCGACCTGTCGAGCTCGCTCCACAAGGACTACGTGTTCGACTCGGCCCGCATGACCGCCACCACCGGCAACACCGGCCCCTACCTCCAGTACGCCCACGCCCGCGCCAGCAGCCTGCTGCGCAAGGCCGAGGCCGAGGGGCACCCGGCCGACCCGACGGCGAGGATCGTGCTCACCGAGCCCGCCGAGCAGGCGCTCGCGCTGCACCTCACCGGGTACGGCGACGTGGTGACCCGGCTCGCCGAGGAGCTCGAGCCGCACCAGCTGTGCACCTACCTGTTCGACCTCGCCACCAGCTACTCCACCTTCTGGGAGGAGCTGCCGGTGCTGAGGTCCGAGGGCGAGGTCCTCGCCTCGCGGCTCGCGCTGTGCCTGGCGGCGAAGCGGGTGCTCGCCTCCGGCCTCTCGCTGCTCGGCATCGAGCCGCTCGAGGTGATGTGACCCGGTAGCGCCCTGTGACCCGGTAGCTCCCCGCGGGCCGTCGGCCATCGACCCCCACGTCGACCCGCTGACCGACGGATCCGGGTAGCGCCTGTGGGCAGCGCACCGGGTGGGTCAGGGTCGGCGCCAAGGGCCTCCGGGAGATGGGGGTCAGGGTGGCATCCGGTCACGGTGCCCTCTGGGGGTGTGCCCGACGGTGTAGTTCCACACGTCGCCCTCGCCGGCCTCCAATCCGGTCACGGTGCTCTCTGGGGGTGTGCCCGACGGGGGTCGAGGTCTGGCGCCCGGCCCTCCGCCTGGCCCCGCCCGCAGCGGAGGCGATGTCCGGGCGGCAGCAATGGACCGCCCTGCGGTGCTGGCGGGCAGCTGCTCGTGGTCATGATGGACCACCTGGATCAACGGCCCGCGCCGTTCGAGCAGTGTCAGCCGTAGCCGTCGCCCGGTTTCCCGGTGTGGTCGGGCCACCGGTGCGGTCGGGTCCGCGCGGGTGGTACCGCCGCCGGCTGCCAACGCTGGCTCGGTTCGGCGCTGCCGTCACCGGTTGCGCACGTCGTGCTGCGCCAGGCCCCGTCGCGGGACGTGCGAGTGGGCGAGGCCGGTGTCGCAGGCGGTCCGGCGGACCGCTCGGCGTGGCGCAGGCGCGGGCGGTGCCGTGCCACGGTGACGTACGGAAAGTGTCAGAGCCCTCTGCTGGAGTCGTACGCATGATCACCTGCGCACGAGCACCGCCCGGGCGGCGAGTCGGCGAGCCGCTGCGAGCCGTGGGCTTCCGGCAGGGTGTCGGACGCTGTCTTGGCAAGGCGTGGGGCGTCGGTGCCGGTGCGGGCCGCGGGGTGCTGGGCCGTGGACCGGTGGGCGTGCATGCGGTCGTCGGCGCCGCCAGGTGCCGGAAGGATGCCGGCAGGCGTCGGGGTGGTCTGCAGGTCGCGCTTGGCGCCGCGTGAGACGCTGCCCGCTGCGCTGGACAGCGCCGTGCTGGGGCGCGGGCCGGCCAGACGTCGCTGCGGGCCGTCGCCCCCCGGACGCTGGCCGCGCTGGCAGGTACGTAGGCCGGGACGCCGGGGGACGCTGGGCCGGGGACGCTGCCGGGTGCTGGAGGCTGGGGCCATGGGCTGGTCGACCGGTCGGTGTCGGCTGTGCCGCGCCGGGGCGCTGGGCGGTGGGCCGAGCTCCAGAACCTGAAGGATGCCCTCGCCGGTCGTGCTCGACGGTGAGGCGGGCGGGTGCCGGGGTCGTCTGGGTTGCGCTGCCGGTCGCCTCGGGCGACGATGGGCAGGTCGCCGTCGGCAGCGGGTCGTGCGGCGGGCTCGTGCGGCTGGCGGCTGTGGCCCGCCGGCCGTAGGGGTGGCCAGCTCAGACGGCGGGGGGAGGCGCGGGCATGCGGAAGGTCGTCTTCGGGGCGCCGTTCCAGGTCGGCTCGGTCGCCGGCATCCCGGTGCTGGTGGGCCGGTCGTGGCCGTGGTTCTACCTGCTGTTCCTGGTGGTGTTCGCGGTGCGCTACGACCTGGCGACCGTCGAGGGCTGGGTGCTGATGCTGCTCAACGGGGTCCTGTGGACGTCGGTGCTCCTCGGTGCGGTGCTGCTGCACCAGGTGTTCCACGTGCTGGCCGCGCAGGCGTGCGGCCTGCGGGTGCGCCGGCTCGAGGTCGAGCTCTGCAGCGAGCGGGCGTGCTACCACGCCACCCCGGTGACGCCGGCGCGTACGGCGCTCGTCGCCGTGGCGGGGCCGGTGGCCAACCTGGCGGTGGCGCTGTGGGCGTACGTGATGCGTGACGTGGAGCTGCTCGCGGTCACGTGGGTGCCGCTCATGAGCCTCAACCTGGGTCTGTTCCTCTACGCGGCGATGCCGGTGGTGACACTCGACGGGGGGCAGGTGGTCACGGCGGTCACGTGGTGGCTCTCGCGCAGCCGCACCGCGGGGCTCGAGGCGGCGGCCTGGGCCGGTCGGCTCTCGACGATCGTGGTGGCCCTGTTCCTGGCGATCCCGGTGGCGCTCAGCGGGGCCCCGTTGGCGCCGCTGTGGGGGGTCGTGCTCGCCGTCGTGATGTGGCGGGCGACGTCGCGGGTCGTGGCCAGGCTGCCGGCCCGTCGGCTCGCCGACCAGGTGCTCGTACGCGACGCCGTGCACCCGGCCGCCGTGGTGGCGCACGACGCGTCGCTGCACGCGCTCGACCCGTACCCCGACGGCAGCGCCGTCATCGTGCTGGGCGACGACCGCAGACCGCTCAGCTGGGCGCAGATCCGCCACGGCTCGGTGCCCGAGTACGAGCGCGACATCAGCGACGTCGACTCGGTGATGGCGCCGCCACCCCCCGAGGCGTGGGTCACGAAGGCGGCGCTCGACGACGGCGTCAGCGACCTGGTCGACCACATGGAGCAGGTGCCCACCGACGTGCTCGCCGTCGAGGTGGCACCGGGCACCTGGGGGCTGCTGTGGGCCGCTGACGTCACGCGGCTGGTCGACGCCGCACGGGCCGGGTCCGAGACCGGCACCGCCGCGGCGCACTGATCGCCCCGCGCCACCTGTCGCGCTCTCCCGGGGTGCCGTCAGGGCACAGAGGTCCGGGGGGTCGGCAGGTGCGTCAGCGTACGACCCCGCGTGGGACCGGCCAGGACGGCCCATGGCTCGCCGGCGCCCTGCCTGGCCGCGTGCGGTACGGTGCCGTCCATGGCCGTCGTCCCGCTCGCCGCCCTGCCCGGACTCGCCGACGAGGCGCTCGACCTCGTGGTCGCCGCCCAGGCGGACCCGGCCACGAGCTGCCCCTACCTGGGCACCGGGCGCGACGGTGTGGTCGCCGAGCTCGACGACCTCGACCTGCCGTGGCGGGAGCACATGCTGGTCTGCGTCCGCGACGGGCGTGTCGTCGCCGCCGCGGTCGCCGACCATGACCTCGAGCTGGGACGCAGCTGGCTGCACGGCCCCTGGGCCGTCGACGACGCCGTGTGGGAGGCGTCGGCCCGGGCCCTGGTCGACGCGCTCGTCGACCGGCTGCCCGACGGGATCAGCGACCACGAGCTGTGCGGCACCCCCGCCAACACCCGGCTCGCCGCGCTCGCCGCCAGCCTCGGCTGGGCCGCCGGGCCGGTCAACGTCTCGTACGAGACCCGTACCGTCGACGGCTGGCCGCCGCCCGACCCGGCCGTGCGGCCCGCCACCGAGGCCGACCTGGGAGGCGTCGCCGCGATCCACGACGACGCGTTCCCCGGTACCTACCACTCCGCCCGCCAGCTCGTCGCCGACCCGGACCGGTTCACCGTCGTCGCCGACGACGCCGCGGGACGCCTCGTCGGGTACGCGTCGGCGCAGGTGCAGCCCGACGGCGGCGGCTACCTCGACTTCATCGCCGTCGCACCGCCTGCCCGCGGCCACGGCGTCGGCACCCGCCTGCTCGCCACCATCGGCCGGGCCGTGCTCGACGCCGCCCCAGCGCACCGGATGCACCTCACCGTGACCGGCGACAACCCTGCCGTACGCCTCTACGAACGCTTCGGCCTCACCCGCGGCGCCGAGCTCGTCGCCTACCGGAGCACGCGTCCCGACCCGACGACCGCCCCCCAGGCCGCCGACCGACCCGAGGGTGCCGAGCCCGCCTGAGCAGCGGCCAGGCCACCACCCGGTTTCTGCATTCGTCTGCATGACGTGGGTGCGTCGCATCGTCCCTTGCGATGCTGGGGTGCATGACGACGACCTCGTACGGGGCGATGACGGTGGAGATCCATCCGTCCGCCCGAGGCCCTGGGGCGTCGGGCTGCCGGGCTGCTGCGTGACGCGGTCGCGGCGGCGGTGGCCGAGCGGGGGAGGCGAGGTCGTGCTGGCGACGGGCAACTCGCAGCTCCCGCTGGTGGCGGCCCTCGACGAGGTCGACGTGCCGCGGGGGCGGGTGACGGTGCTCCACATGGACGAGCACGTGGGCACCGACGCCGACCACCCGGCGTCGTTCCGGCGGCGGGTGCGGGAGCGGGTGGCGGAGCGGCTGCACCCGGCGGCGATGCACTACCTCGACGGCGAGGCCGACCCGGCGGCGGAGATCGCCCGCCCGCTACACCGCGCTGCGGCGCGAGGGGCTGCTCGACTGCGTGTGCCTGGGCATCGGCGATGGTGTTCAACGGGCCGGGCGCCGCCGACTTCGACACCGACGCGTGGGTCGCGGCGCCAGCAGGTGGGGGAGGGGCACCTCGCCACGTCGACGACGTCCCTGCCACGGCGCTGTCGCTGACGATCCCGGCGCTGCTCGCCACGGTGCAGGTGCCGGAGCTGCGCAAGGCCGAGGCGGTCGCCGTACGGACCGAGCCGGTCGGCCCGCAGTGCCCGGCCACGGTGCTGCGGGAGCGAGGCGACGCGGTGGTGCTCGTGGACCCCGAGTCGGGCTCGCTGCTCGCCGACCCGACGCGGCGGTCCGCGGCACTGGCCCGCGGCGCGGGGGCCGGGACGACAAGCTGTCGTCATGGACAGCAGCACCCAGTCTCGTGGGTCCCACCTGTGGACGGACCCTTGCCCCCACACGCAAGCAGCTCCCACGCCGGCGGTGACGTTCCTTGTCGTACCGGACGTGCCCAGTCCCCTGGCGCCGGTCGACCCAGCCGGTCGGGCCAGGGACCCTTCGTCCGGGGGCCAGCGCCGCGTCGACGCGCGCCCTGCCGTCGCGGGCAGCGGCGGGCTGCATCGGCAGGCAGGAGGGGCGTGACCAGCCGACCGCGGTGCCCCGGTCGGCGCGGGGCTGGTCCGCGGTGCCCCGGCCCTCCTCGACCATCACCGGGTCACCGGTGCGCTTCGGTGAGACCCCTCTCACCGGACGGGCGCGCGGCGGCGGCGTCGGCGTACGGTTCACGCAGTCCGCCCCCTCGAGGAGTGCCCGATGACTCAGATGCTGCCGTCCCTCGTGCAGGCCCCGTCCGGTTTCTACCCGCGCCCCGGCGACCCGCCCGGCGTGCTGCGCCGCTGGAGCGGTGACCGGTGGACCGGCGAGGTGCAGGGCGGTGCCGCGCTCGAGGAGTTCCACCACCTGCGGGCCTTCCCGGTGCGTACGCAGGAGCAGGAGGCGCGTCTGCGGGCCCTGGTCGCCGAGGTGAACCGGATCGAGGACGCCGTGCTGGGCCGCGAGCAGGTCGACCCGCCGCTGGTGCAGCAGGACGTGATGGTGAGCGACCCCGGCGGCGCGGACGTGGCGACGTTCATGGAGGCCTACCGCTACGACCCGGCGGGCGACGACCCGTCGCGTGACGACGACCTGGCGTGGGGGGCGTTCGTGTACGCGAGCCTGTGGCGGCGGATCATGGCGGGCGTCATCGACGTGCCGGTGCTGGTGGTGCTCCTCGTGCTGGTGGCGGCGCTGCTGCTGCCGTCGGCCAGTGTCGGGCTCGTGCTGCTGGGTGCCGAGCCGGAGGTCGCGGCCGACCTGGCGATGGTCCTGGTGGTGGTGGGATGCGTCGTCGTCCTCTGCGCCCACGAGCTGATCGGGATGCGCCGCACCACCCTGGGCCGCTGGGTGACCGGGATCGAGGTGATCCACCCGGACGGGATGTCGCTGGGCTGGCCCGCCGCCCTGCTGCGGTTCTTCGTGCGCAGCGTGGTCAACGCCCTCCTCCTCACCCCCGTCTCAGCCCTCGTCGTCCTGTTCGACAAGCGCAACCGGGCCCTGCACGACATGGTCGCCGGCACCGTCGTCGTCCGCACCCGCTGAGGCGGCCATACTGGAGATTCGAGCCGCCGGCGGCTCGAATCTGTCGACCAGCATGCCGGCACCGACGAGGAGGGGTGACGTGAGCGTTCCCATGGTCAGGCTCGACGACGGCGTGGAGATCCCGCAGCTGGGGATCGGGGTGTGGCAGGTCGGTGACGACGAGGCGACCGGCGTGGTCGCCACGGCGCTCGAGGTGGGCTACCGCCACGTCGACTCGGCGCAGGCGTACGGCAACGAGCGCGGCGTCGGCAAGGCCGTACGCGAGTCGGGGCTGCCGCGCGACCAGGTGTTCGTCACCACGAAGCTCGCCAACCCCGCGCACCGCCGCGACGACGCTCGCCGCGCCACCGAGCAGAGCCTCGAGCTGCTGGGCCTCGACTACATCGACCTCTACCTCATCCACTGGCCGGCGGTCGTGGCGTACGGAGAGTCCTACCTGGAGGCCTGGGAGGTCATGGAGGACTACCGTCGGCAGGGCGTCATCCGCTCCATCGGGGTGTCGAACTTCGACGTCGAGCACCTCGACCGGCTGCGGTCGGTCAGCGACACCGTGCCCTCGGTCGACCAGGTGGAGTGCCATCCCACGTTCGCCCGCACGGATCTTGCGGCCGAGCTGTCGCGGCGCGGTATCGCCCTCGAGTCGTGGAGCCCGCTGGGTCAGGCCCACGACCTCGCCGACCCCCAGGTCGTCGCCCTCGCCGCCGCGCTGGGTCGTACGCCCGCACAGGTCATCATCCGCTGGCACCTGCAGCACGGCTGGATCGTCATCCCCAAGTCCGTGACCCCCGCCCGCATCGCCGAGAACTTCGACGTCACCGGCTTCGAGCTCTCCGCCGACCAGATGGCCACCCTCGACGCCCTCGACCGCGGCCACCGCATCGGCCCCGACCCGGTCACGGCCACCTTCTGACGCCGGACGTCGAGAGCCGGGCACCGTGCCCGGCACGTCCCGGCGGGCAGGGTCGTCGGTGCCGGATCCGTCGCCGCGGCGGCTGGCCTGCCCTCGGCCCAGGTCGGCTGACGACCCCGAGCGGCCCCAGCCCGACGCCGAGCCCTGGAAGAGGCGACGGTGCCATCGCACGCCCGGGGCTCGCGGGCATGCGCCTGTCCCCACCCGCTGGGTGAGGCGACGCTGCCGTCGCGGTCCCGTACGGACGGTTTGCCGTACCGCCCCGGCTGCCAGGCCGCCGCAAGTCGTTCGCTGACCGCTGTCTGTCGCGGCTCCTGCGGTAGGGGTCGTACGCGGGTCAGCCGGTCACGCGGGGTCTGGGTCGGTCAGGGCCCGTACCCGCTGGGTCGGTCAGGGCCCGTACCCGATGACGCCCTTCCTCGGGGTGCTGGCACCGGCGCGAACCCGGGGTCGAGCCATGCGGCGGCTCAGAACGTGGGCCGGTGCCCGAGCTTGCGGCGTACGGGGGCTCGTAGCGCCCGCCCGATCCGGATCAGGAAGCTGTCGGGGTGGAAGAGGTCTTTCCAGGTCCACCGGATCACGGTGTAGCCGGCGGCGACGAGGGCGGCCTCGCGTTCGTCCTGGCGGCGGCGCCGTTCCTCGGCCGAGACGCCGTCCTTCTCCTGGAGGTGGTACTTGCTCTGCCCGTCGAACTCGCACCAGACGCCGGGGCTGCCGTCGTGGCGCGGGAAGTAGAAGTCGGCCCGGTAGCGGTGGCCGTTGAGCTCCACCTCGTACTGCAGGATGGGCGCGGGCAGCCCGGCCTCGCACATGAGGTGGCGGCTCACCGACTCGCCCACCGACTCGGACGCAGGGCGGATGAGGTCGGCGATGAGGCGGGCGTTGCCGGCGCCCTTGTAGCGTGCGAGCCGGCAGGCCGCGTCCCGGATCTCGTCGATGGTGGTGAGACCCTTGCGTACGGCCTCGTCGCCGGCGGCCACCGCCCACGCCAGCGGCAGGGAGCGGGCGAGGTCGACGATCGTGCGCGCGACCGAGGTGACCTTGAGGTCCAGCATGTCGACGATCTCGCTCTCGTCGAGCGGGGCCACCACCGCCTGCAGGAAGCGGGAGATGAAAGGCGCAGTGCGGGCGCTGCCGGGTCACCCGTACGTGGTGGAGCGCGAACCAGGGCACGCACAGCCCGTGCAGGATCGCCGCCGACACGTGCGACACCACCCCGCCGGCCGACAGCCGGCGCGGCACGGTGCCGTAGACCAGCTCGAAGTGCTCAGCCTCGGGCGTGGTGGGCGGCGGCCCGAGGCGATAGGCGCCGGGCCGGAACCGTTCGAACTCGGCGGCTGTGCCGATGTAGTAGTAGGGGACGCCGCCACGAGCCAGGTCACAGGAGAGGATCACGGTCATGCTCCGAGTAATGCGCACGGGCGTGGGATTTTCATCCCCTCCCCGCAAACTGGGGACAGCCGAGTCCGCTATCCACAACCTCGCCCCCTCTCTTGCCTGTCGCAGGTCGTTGTGGTATGGCCGTCGGTGCTGGTCAACAGATTCGAGCCGCCGGCGGCTCGAGTTTGCCCACTTGCATACAGGGCCGTATCGAGATGGGACGTGCGGCTCGGGCACCATGGGGGTGTGGAGCTGGAGTTCACCGGGGTGGTCATCGAGTGGCGGGGGCCGGCGCCGTATCTCTTCGTGCCGCTGCCCGCGGACCTCGCCGGCGAGCTCGCCGACCGGCCCGAGCTCTCGTACGGGTGGGGCTGCATCCCCGTCCGCGCCCGCATCGGCGCCACCGGCTTCACCACCTCGCTGATGCCCCGCCAGGGGGGCTACCTGCTGCCGGTCAAGGTCGCCGTGCGCCGTGCCGAGCAGATCGGGGAGGGCGCCACCGTCACCGCCACCATCGAGGTCTCGGCCGTCGTCTGAGGCGACGGCCGCTCAGGCGACGACCCGGCAGGCCCTCAGGGGACGGTCCGCCGACCGGGATGCGTCGGGCCGTGCCGCCACGCGTACGACGAACCCCGACCTCACCCTGCGCTCGGGCGCCAGACCTCGACCTCCTGGTAGCCCGGACGCAGCGACGCCACGGGGCCGGCCACCGCGGCCTCGCCCTTGTCGGCGCCGAGCAGGTCGGTACCGAACCTCGTGGGCCGCCCGGAGGGGTCGTCGAAGTCGCAGTCGGGGAACCTCGCCCGCCCCAGGTCAGCCGTGGTCGCCACCGGCACCAGGTGAGCGCCGAACTCCTCGGGCAGCTCCAGCGCCAGCACGACGCCGCCGTCGCCGCCGACCGTCACCGCCACCGCCGGGTCGGCGTCGAGGACGAGCGGGTCGTCCTCGCGCTCGTACGGCCGGGCGCCGCGCAGGTAGACGTTGCCCCGTACGAGCACCGGCTGCTTCGTCGCCTTGAAGATGTTGAGGTCACCGGGCAGCTGGGCCTTCACGGCGTCGATGAACTCCTCCAGCGACGCGGGATGGCCGTCGTAGACGAAGGTGCCGTAGCCGACCTTCGTGATCGCCGGGTCGATGGCGTGCCCGGCGGGCCCGTACGCGGCGGTGACGTCGCTCGGGTCGCCGCCGTTGCCCACGAACACGTTGCCCCAGAACCGCTCGTCGGCGCCGTGGACGACGGCGTACCCGGCGACCTCGCACGAGTGGGGCTCGTGGTACGGGGTGGCCCGGTCGAGCACGGTCTGGAACCGCAGCGTCCCTCCCACGAGGTTGCCCAGGTAGGCGCCGCCCTGGCTCATCGTCTCGATCGAGGCGGGGGAGGCCAGGATGTTGTGGTCGACCACGTACGGGCCGTGCGACACCTCGATGAACAGGTCGCGAGTGTTGTGGTGGAACACGTTGGCCGACACCCTCGTGCCCTGGGTCTGCCAGTCGAGCCACGTGCCGAGGGTGCAGTCGTGGATGTGGTTGCGGCGGATGACGACGTCGATGGCCGCGTGCAGCTTGATGCCGCCGATCTCGTGGCCGAAGAACTCCCGCTTGGTGGCGATGTGATGGATCTCGTTGTCGTGGATCTCGCTGAACACGCAGCCGAGGTGGCCCACGACGCCGTTCTGCCCGCAGTCGTGGATGTGGTTGTGGCGCACCACGTGCGACCCGATCCGCTCCTTCGCCCAGCCGAGGTGCCGGGCGGCGAACACCGCCTCCAGCTGGTACTGGTAGCCCGGCTTGTCGCGCCGCTTGGTGAAGTAGTTGTCGCCGGACTGCGCCTCCTTGCCCAGCGACACCGCCGAGCACTTGGCGTCGTGGATGTCGTTGTGCTCGATCACCCAGCCCTTCGCCCAGTTGGGACCGATGAGTCCGGGCTGGTCTGCGGTCGGCGGCGTCCACGGGCAGGCGGCGTGGGCGAGCTCGAAGCCGCGTACGGTGATGTAGTCGATGCCGTGCTCGGTGGGGTAGAACACCGACCGGCGGACGTTGACCTCCACCAGCGCCTCGTTGGGGTCGGCCGCGCCGACGTTGGCCCAGATGGTGGTGACCTCGGGCCCGACCTCTGCGTACCAGACCAGCTGGGTACGGTCGGGGTCCTCGACGGGCACCTGCCGCGTGGTCCACCGGTCCAGCACCGACTCGCGCCGCGGCGGGGCGTCGACCTCGGCCCGTGACCCCACCTCGTACAGGCTCACCCCGTCGAGGTACACCTCCCCCAGGTGCTTGCGGGGCTCGTCGTGGCTGGTCGGCACCAGCCAGTCGCCGTCGACCTCGAGCGCGTACGGGTTCCAGTCGCCGAACATCGCGTTGGGCAGCTCGGCGCGCCAGACCTGGCCCTGCTCGTGCTGCCAGGTCCGCACCCGCTCGGAGCCCTTGATCGCGACGTGCTCGCCGGGGGCGGCGGCGTAGGTGATGCGTCGGGTGTCGGACAGCCCGGCGTGGCGCGGGCGGACCCACTCGCGGTAGACGCCGGCGTGGACGAGCACGGTGTCGCCGGGCAGCGCCAGCTCGGCTGCGCGCCCGATCGTGCGCAGCGGCGCCTCCCGGGTGCCTGCGGCCCGGTCGGACCCCGTCGTGGCGACATGGAACGTGGTCATGCAGCTCCCCCTCGAGCGTGATGGTCGTACGCGCCATCCAATCACAGCCGCCCGATTTTGTTCAACCGGTGCGGTCAATACATAGATTCGAGCCGCTGGCGGCTCGAATCTATGTCTCCCCTGTGACCCGACCGACTGTCGGTCGGTCAGAAGTCGCGGGTCTCGTACGAGCGCAGGCTGAGCGCGTACGAGGCCAGCCAGCCGAGGGTGACCACGGCCAGCAGGGCCAGGGACGTCGCGACCGGGTGGGCGGTGAGGGCTTCCGGGGAGGGGAGAGCGGCGGCGAGGCCCGTGGCGCGGACCACGAAGGCCACGACCCCCAGGGCCGCCATGATCCCCAGGGCGGCGTAGCTCATCGCCGTGACACCGTAGCGGACCACCAGCGGGAGTATCGCGGCCAGCACCAGGCTCACCCCCGCCATCACGCCGAGCCCGGTCCCCAGCTCGGTCGTCAGGTCGGTGCCCAGCGCGAAGGTCGCCACGTACGCGCACGGCACGAGGAGCACGAGCGCCGCGACCACCGCGGCGAGCGCGACGAGGTAGTGGGAGGTCAGCACCGCACGACGTGTCACGGGCAGTCCTCCGTAGAGCAGCGGCAGCCGGTAGCGGTCGTCCATGGTGAAGGTGTTCACGGCGAGGAAGTAGCTGCCCACGTAGAGCATCACCGCGGCCATCTGCACGCCGGCCGTGTAGGCCATGAACAGCATCCCCACGAGCACGAACGGTGCGGCCCTCCGCCAGCTGGCGAGGTTGGCCAGGTCGAGGCGCAGCATGGGGCCGATCCCGGCCAGCGGCGAGGGGCGGGGGTCAGGCATGGCTGTGCTCCTTCGCGACGCGGACGACGATGTCGTCGAGGGTGGGCTCGTCGACGACCACGCCGCGGTCGAGAGCAGCGGTGTCGTCGGTGGGCACGAGGGCGTCCCAGCCGCTGCCGTGGCGACGCAGGCCGATCGCCGACGACGACAGCTGTGGGGTCAGGTCGCGCGGCCCGCCCTTGACGAGCCGGTAGGACGCGATCAGGTCGTCCTTCGGCGTCGACGCCACCACGCGGCCGTGGTCGAGGATGGTCACGTGGTCGGCGATCCGCTCCAGGTCCGAGGTGATGTGGCTGGAGAAGAGCACCGAGTGCTGCTCGTCGGTCATGAAGTCGGCGAGGTCGTCGAGCAGCTGGTCGCGGGCGTACGGGTCGAGGCCCGACGTGGGCTCGTCGAGGATCAGCAGCTGTGCCCCGTGCGACAGCGCGACCGCGAGCTGCAGCTTCATGCCCATGCCGCGTGACAGCTCCTTCACCCTGCGGTCGCCCGGCACCCCCGACCCGTCGGTGAGCTGCTCGAAGCGCTCGGCGTCCCAGGCGGCGTAGAACCGGCCGAGCGTGCGGCCGGTGCCGGCCACCGTCCAGTCGCCGGTGTACGCGGGCTGGTCGAGCACCACCCCGATCTGCTCCTTGTCGACGACCCGGACCACGCCGGCCTCCGGTCGCACGAGGCCGAGCGCGCACTTGATGGTGGTGGTCTTGCCGGAGCCGTTCGCGCCGACGAAGCCCATGACGTAGCCGCGGGGCACGGTCAGCGAGATGTCGAGCCGGAAGCCCGGGTAGCTCTTGACCACGCCCTGCAGCTCCAGCGGCGGGGCCGTGGGTGCGAGGTTCATCAGTCCTCCAAGGGTGAGGTGGTGGGTCCTGGGTGGGGGAGCATCACGTCGAGCATCGCGTGGAGCTCGGCGGCGTCGAGCCCGGCGAGGGTCGCCTTGGCGACGGCCTCGGCGAACAGCTCCTCGATGTCGCGTCGCACCTGCTCGCGCACGAGCTCGGTGTCGCGGGGCAGCACGTAGCTGCCCTTGCCCGGCACGTTGGCGATGTAGCCGTCGGCGGCGAGCTCGCCGTACGCCCGCGTGGTGGTGATGACGCTCACCCGCAGGTCGCGCGCCAGCACCCGGATCGACGGCAGCGCCTCCCCCTCGGCCAGCTCCCCCGACAGGATCGCCGCCACGACCTGCTGGCGGATCTGCTCGTAGATGGGCGTGCCGGACGTGTTGCTGAGTGCGATCCGAAGCGTCATCGTCATCCTCTCTGTATATGCACAATATATACAGTAGGGACGGATGTCAAGGGTGCCCTGGTCGACAGATTCGAGCCGCCGGCGGCTCGAATCTGTGGTCCGGGGGTCATCGCGAGCGGCCTGGGCCGGCGCCGTACGTCTCCGTGCCGCTGTGGGCAGACGCGTCGTACGCCGACCCTCGCGACGGGGGTGGGCTGGGGCAGTATGGTGCCAGCGGCCCGACGGAGGCCGTCCCGCTCGACGAGGAGTGCCGCATGCTCGAGACCGATACCTTCGCCCTCAACCCCAGCCCTCTGGTCCGCGTGCTCGGCAAGCCGGCCGACGAGGTCACGAAGGCCGACATCATCTCGTTCGTCCGCTCGCAGGGCATCACGATGCTGAACCTGCGCTACGTGGGCGGCGACGGCCGGCTCAAGACGCTGAACTTCGCCATCCAGTCGATCGCCCACCTGGATCGGCTGCTGGCCATGGGGGAGCGGGTCGACGGGTCGTCCCTGTTCGACTTCGTGGACGCGACCAGCTCCGACCTGTACGTGGTGCCGCAGCTGCGTACGGCGTTCGTCAACCCCTTCGCGACACCGACCGCGCTCGACATCCTGTGCGGCTACTACGACGTCGACGGGAACCCCCTGGCCAGCGCGCCGCAGCACATCCTGCGCAAGGCGCAGGCGTCGCTGCAGGCCGCCACCGGGTGCACCATGGAGGCCCTGGGGGAGCTGGAGTACTACCTCTTCTCCGACGTCGAGGAGATCTACCCGGTCGAGGAGCAGCGCGGCTACCACGAGGCTGCCCCGTTCGGGAAGTGGGAGTCCATCCGCACCGAGGTGCTGCGGCTGCTCACCGAGATGGGCTGCTCGGTGAAGTACGCGCACGCCGAGGTGGGCAACTTCGTGGCCGGGCGTCGGCAGATGGTGCAGCAGGAGATCGAGTTCTCGCCGACCGACGTGACCCGCGCCGCCGACCAGATGACCCTGGCCAAGTGGGTGCTGCGCGAGGTGGCGCACGCCCGCGGGGTGGAGGTGTCGTTCTCGCCGAAGATCGCGGTCGGGCAGGCTGGGTCGGGCATGCACTTCCACACCCGCCTCGTCAAGGACGGCGTCAACCAGTTCGCGCAGGGCTCAGGCCTCACCGACACCGCCCGCCGCGTGATCGGCGGCTACCTGTCGCACGCTGCCTCGCTGACGGCGTTCGGCAACACCGTACCGTCGTCGTTCCTGCGGCTCGTGCCCCACCAGGAGGCGCCGACGGCGATCTGCTGGGGTGACCGCAACCGCTCGGTGCTGGTCCGGGTCCCGCTCGGCTGGCAGAACCTCGACGACCGCATGTTCCGCGACGCCAACCCCCTGGAGCAGCCGCTGGGTCCGCTGCCCGACGACTCGCAGACCGTCGAGCTGCGCAGTCCCGACGGGTCGGCGAGCATCCACCTGCTGCTGGCAGGCATCACGGTGGCCGCCCGCGTCGGCCTCACCGAGCCCGGCATGCTCGAGTACGCCAACGAGCGCTACGTCAGCGGCGACGCGTCCCAGACCCCCGGGCTGGACCAGCTGCCGGTCTCCTGCGCCGAGTCGGCCAGGCGGCTGCTCGCGCAGCGCGAGTCGTACGAGGCCGACGGCGTCTTCCCGCCCGGGCTCATCGACGCGTGGGCGGCCCGGCTGATCGCCCTGGGCGACGAGACGCTGCGCGAGGACATCGCCGAGGCCCGGGTCCGGGTCGGCGACCTGGTGGCCCGCTACCTTCACGTCGGCTGAGCCGAGCCCACGGCCGCCACCTGGAGGGGGCCCTACGCTGCGGTGACCTTCTCAGGGCGGATCGGCCT
>JBHAES010000392.1:0-11744 GCA_041855725.1 Actinomycetota bacterium | reverse complement strand
ATCCGGCAGGCGATCGAGGCGTGCGGTCTGTCCATCCCCACCGTCCCGGTGATCCCGGTGCAGGAGACCGAGGCCTGGCTCCTGCTGGACGAGGCCGAGATCCGACGGGTGGCTCGCAGGCCAGGCGGTCGCGACGACCTCCACCTGCCTCGCCCGTCGGCAGTCGAGCGGACGTCGAACCCGAAGGAGGTGCTCGAGCGGGCGCTCGCCGAGGCCAGCGGGTTGAGTGGCAGGCGCCTGGCGAAGCACAAGCGGGAGTTCAGCGGGCAGCGGGCGGTGCTGCTGCAGCGGCTCGACCCGTTGGGTCCCGTGAGACAGCTGCCGTCGTGGCAGCGGCTCGAACACGACATCCAGGACGCGCTGGGACGGCTGGGCATCGCCCCGAGGGCCATCGTGGCGGGGCCCTGACGGGGCCGCCTGGGGTCGTCTAGGGCCCGAGCAGGCCGTCGCAGCCGGTCGGAGTCGCTGTGACCTCCGAGTGGGGTGTGGGTTGGTCCCACCGCCACCCTCACCCGCCGAGTGGGATGGGCACCAGCCCTTCACCAGCAACCACGCTGGCACCGACCCCGCTCTGTCGGCTGCTCCACCCCTACATGAACGCCACCACGCCGCTGTCGGTGGGCTCACCGCCACCTGACTGTCACCAAACCCTGATGGCCGAGTACCCTGGCGGGTGGAGCCCGGTGCTCCGAGTAGGCGGACGTGGGTCTTGGTACCGGGTGAGCGTCAAGGTGTGGCCGCAGGGCGGTCACTCCGCCAGCAGTTCGGCGACGGCGCCCTCGATCAGCCGTTGGATCGCCTCGCTGGCGAGGCGCTTGGCGACGAGCACTCCCGCAGTCGCCAGGCCACCGGAGCTGATCGCGCCCCCGATTGCCAGCGCCAGGCTCGCCAGCTGCGTGATGACGGCGATCTTCAGGGTCAGGATGATCGTCGCGATCAACTGGCACGCCTGCGCCAACGCCTCGCACCCTTGAGATAGCTCCACGTATCTGCGCATCGCTGAGTCGGTCTCGTTGATGTGCGCGACGAAGGCCTGGATCCCAGGGCCCTCGTTACGCTTCGCCAGCTCGACCACTGCACCCTCGAGATCGATCGCGCCGTCGTTGCCGCCGGCCAGCGCCCGCCAGTCCCCGGCCCAGGCGGCGACCTTCTGCTCGTCGGTTCCGGGCCAGCTCATCCCGCAGAACTCGAGCGCGAAACGTAACTCGCTCGACAGCTGCAGACCCATCGTCGCTCCTCTCGTCACCCGTTGTAAGGCGTCTCGGCCAGCGCCGACTCGACCTCGGTGGCCAGCCGCTCATTCTCCAGCTCGACGTCACGGTAGAGTTGTCCGGTGGCGTAGAGCCCTGAAGACTCTTCCAGCAGCTGGTCGACGATGGCGTTGACCACCTCGCCCACGTATGCCACCGACTCGGGCACGATCGTGGCTACGGCGTCGTCCACCAGGGTCGGCCGCTCGTTGGTGGCCCCCACCGACGCGACGTCGGCCAGTCTCGGCAGGTACTCCGCAGCCCGGGCCGACAGCCCGTCAGCCGCCTCCGCGAAGATCTTGCCGCACTGCTTCCACGACGTGGGGTCGAACCGCATCACGAGCCCCCCATCGACTGGCGCACCGCCTCCTGGATGTCGGCGTTCGTCTCCTCCAGCACCTGCATCAGCCTCGCGTAGGACGGGTTGATGCGCTTGGCCGCCTCCAGCACCCGAGACTGGTTGGCGCGCAACGCGTCATTGACCAGGCCGACGACCCGCTGCGCCAGCTGCGGGTCCACCCCGTCGATCTCCAACGACGTCACCAGGGAGTCGGTCACCTCGACCCGCACCGTGCCGTCATCGGACTGCGCGCGCGAGGGACCCACGTCCACCGGAGACGAGGCGGCGCTCACCGGCCCCACCTGCGCCACCCGCGCAGTCATCCGCGCAAAGATGTCCTCCACCCTCGGCGCACTCACAGCAGCTTGGCTCTCGTCATGGCACTGGTCAGCACCTTGTCGGCCAGCTCGTCGAACGTGTCGTACTCCGCGTCCACCGTGTCGAGCTCGAACATCACCAACTCTCGGAACTTCCCCGATGCCGGATGGTAGCTGTACATCGTGATGTCATCCGACTTGCCCAGGAAGAACTGGTCGGTGAACTCCTCGATGTAGAGCTCGTTCACGTCCACGATCCCCGAGATCCGGTCGCCGCGGTCGGTCGCCCACAGCACGTAGCCATCGAGGTCGATCCCGTTCGTGGTGCGCCAGAAGTCGGCCAGGTCTGTTGGCAGCGTACCCTCGTGGTGGGCGGCGAACCACTGCGCCACGCGCTCGATCTGCGCCTCCGTGGCCGGCGGGATCGGCTCTTTCTTCCACCACTCCTGCCGGGCCTGGAAGATCCTTTCGATCTTCGCCTTCACCGCTGTATTCATGAAGTCCTCCTGCTCATTGTCGGTGGGCTCTTGCCCCTGGCTGGGGCCAGGTCAGATGACCTGGTGGTGTGACGGGCACGTCGACATCATCCATCGGATGCCCTGCTGGGATTCGCCGCAGCACAGCATTCTGCTGCGCCGTGATGAGGTCGTGATCAGGATCATTCTTGATCAGAACGAGGTTGTCTTGATCGTTGGTCCCACCACCTTGCAGCGGACGGATGTGATGCACCGCATAACCTTCTGGCGGGGACCCGCCAGCCCGAAACTTTCGTATCTCCTCATCAGTCCACCCCAAAGCCTGCAACTCGGTAACCGTGGCCCTGGCCCGCGCAGTGTCAAGGAATCTATCTCTCGGGCCCCCGCTGGCCTCGAAGTCCCTCCTCATCCGGGCCACATCCTGCGCGGACGGTTTCACGCCGGTCAGGCGCTCCTTGCGCAACTGCGGGGTGTTGTACCGGCCAGCACGAGGGCCAGTCTTGAACTCCAAGTACTTGACCCGAGGCAGGTTGATGAAGTCGTGGGCCTGCCGCCTCAAGAGTCCACGCATCTTGGCCATGCCGCAGATCCTATCCGCTCTGGGGCCGGCTGTCAGCCAGCTCGGCCCGGGGCAGCGAGCGCCCGATTCTGACTACGGATGACACGGCCCGCATTCGACCGTGCCCTCGAGCGTTGACGGCCAGGCGCACCGGTGGGCCAGCGGGCGAGCCGCACGGCTGGGCCGGCGTCGGCGCCGTCGGTGAACGATTCCCGGTCGGCGTCGTCGAACCCGCAGTCGCCCTCGCAACCGGAGATCGTGGCCAGCCGCCGTACCGTGGCCACCTCGACATCAGCGTCCAACGCCGGCTGCGCGTCCGCGGCCAGCACCGCCAGGTGCCGCAACGGATCCGCCAGCACCGCCAGCGCGCTCACCCGGCGAGCCTCCAGACCCTGGGTGTCACCGGCCCGTGCCAGGGCGGCCGCGACCCGGGAGATCCCGGCCTCGACGGCGACGGCCCGGGGCAAGGCGAGCCAGGCGCCGAGCTCGGCGATGCCGGCGGGGGTGTAGCGGCCGTTGCGCCACACCCGCTGCTTCAGGCTCCGGCGGGCCGCCTCGGTGGCGTCGTCGGGGAGGCTCGTCACCCACGCTCGGGCTACCTCTCCGCCTTCTCTGCCGTGATCGCCCTCATCAACCGGACCTCCAGCCCGGTGTCCACCACCTCATCCGCGGCGGACAACCCCGGGTAGGAGGCCACGACCCGGGCCGCATGGACTGCCACTCGGGCGGCGGTCACGGCTTCCCACAACGGTGGCATCGGACAGGTCGAACACCGGTCACGGGTGGCCAGTCTCGAGAAGAACGAGCGGAAAGCCGGTCTCGCCCTGGCCGGGATCCTCGCTGCGCAGCGGCCATGCCGGCGGCGCTGGCGCGCGACCGGCGCCCTGGGGTGGGCTGGTCGGTAGGATCGACGGGGAGAGGAGGGGTCGGGATGAAGCGTTCCGCTGGTGTGCCCGGGCGTCGCGCGAGTGCTGTGTGGACCGACGGCGTGGTCGTCTCCAGCGCCACCCCACCGGTTCCCGGCCCATCGGCTCCCGCCCCACGCGCCGGCGGCATCGCAGCCGTCGCCGCGCCAGCCGTCACCTCGCCGGCCGTCCCGTCACCCGCCGTCGGCTCCCCGGTGTCGGCGCCTGCCGCCGCCGGCTGGCCGGGTGGTGCCCTCAGCAGCCCCCAGCCCGCCGACGGCACCACCTGGCCGGTGCCCACCCGGCCCCGGCGGGCGCTGCCGGAGCCCCCCGACGAGCCGCCCCCACCCGGCCCTTCCGCCTCACCCAGCCTCCCGACCCCGGCGCCCGCGACCGAGACCTGGCGCGGTCACGGGGTGGTGTCGGGCCGTACCACGACGACCGGGCCGGTCCCGCGGCCCTCCGGGTCGGCCATGCCATGGCGCCGCCGCGGCTCGGGGTCCTTCCCGAAGCACGGACCCGCCGCCGACCCGCACAGCTGATCGACAGACAGGAGCCTCGATGTCGGCCGTCCCACCCCCGCCTCTGCCTCGGCAGCCATACCAGCAGCCCCACCCGCAGCCGCCGCGGCGCCGTACGGGCCTGATCGTGGGCCTCGTCGTCGGCGTGGTCGTGCTCGCCCTCGTCGTGGTCGGGGCGGTGGTGGCCGTCGGCCGGTTGCAGGCCGCGGTCGCCCGGCCTTCCGCAGTCGTCGGTCCCACCGGCGCCAAGCCCACGTTCGCGCCGCAGTCGTCCGTCTCGTACGAGGACCCCCGCGCGGCGATCCCGACCGTCTACGCGGGCTCGCTCGGCGGCGCCTGCCCCACCAGCGGCGACCTCAGCACCTGGGAGCTGGCGACCGCTGCGATGGAGCGCTACGCCCGCTGCGTCGACGAGCAGCTGGACCGGGTGCTCGCCCCCACCGGGAAGAGCTTCCTCGCCCCGAGGCTCGAGTTCGTCACCGCCGACCAGGTGCCGGGCTCGTCGTGCACCGGCGTGGCCGAGGACCCGGAGCGGTACCCCGCCATGTACTGCCGGGGTGACGGGGCCATCTACGTGCACTCGAGCATGATGAACCGCATCAGGCTGGCGCCCTCGTTCGCCTTCGTGATGATCGCCCACGAGCACACCCACGCGCTGCAGGCGCAGCTCAACACCTGGGAGGGGGACCGCAACGACCCGCAGCAGCTGCGCCGCCACGAGCTGCAGGCCCAGTGCCTCGCCATGCACGCGTACGCACGCACCACCGGGCTCGACCTGCCCGTCGACGCCGACCTGGCCGTGATGCGCCAGCAGTGGACCAACGACCTGCCCGTGCACGGGTCGGGCGCCTCGCGCACCCGCTGGAACGAGGTCGGCCTCGCCGCCACCACCATCGGTGCGTGCGACACCTGGTCGGCCCCCGCCGACCAGGTCACGTAGCCGCCCCGTCGCCGCCGGGCCGGGGGTGGCTAGAGTCGAGGGATGGCTCACCCACTCGTGCTGCTCCACGGCGCCGGGCAGCGTCCACCCGTCTGGCAAGACGTCGTGACCGACCTCGGCGACCGGCCCATGATCGCGCCCTGGCTCAAGGGGTTGCGGCCCGGCGCCGACATCGGGTTCGACCTGGACACGGCGGCCGCCACCGTCGCCACCGAGCTGGAGCTGCGCGACGCCCCGCCCGCCGACGTGTGCGGGGTCAACCTCGGCGCCATGGTGGCGCTGCGGCTCGCCGCCCAGGCGCCCGAGCGGGTACGGCGGGTCGTGTGCGTGTCGGGCTTCGTGGCCCCGCCCAAGGCGCTGCTCACCGTGCAGCGCACGATGGTGCGCCTCATGCCCGAGAAGCGGTTCGTGGCGGCCGGCGTGCCGAAGCGGGTGGTGCTCGAGGCCCTCGACGCCCTCATCGCCTCCGACCTGTCCACGTCGCTGGCCGACGTGAGGGTGCCGGTGCTCGTGGTGCACGGCGCTGACGACCGTACGAGCGGCACCGCCGCCGAGGCGCTGCGCCGCGGGCTGCCCGACGCCCGGGTCGTGGCCATCGACGGGGCCGGCGCCGACCCCGTCACCGAGCAGCCCGCCGCCCTCGCCCGGGCGCTGCGGGAGTTCCTCGACGCCGACTGACCGACGGCTAGCCTGGGGCGGTCAGCACCGTACGGGAGGAGCAAGGATGCCGCGGGTGGGTTTCGTGAGCCGGGTCGCCCCCGAGCACGTCGACGAGTACCGGGAGCGTCACCGCGAGGTGTGGCCCGAGATGCAGGACGCCCTGCGCCGTACGGGGTGGGCCAACTACTCCATCTTCCTGGCGGGCGACGGCACGCTGTTCGGCTACGTGGAGGTGCCAGACTCCCTGGCCGAGGCCACCGCCCGCATGCAGCTCGAAGAGGTCAACGCCCGCTGGCAGGCCTCGGTGGCCCACCTGTTCGACTCCGGCGAGAAGACCGGCGACGAGTCGTTCGTCACCCTCGAAGAGGTCTTCCACCTCGACTGAGGTCCCTGGGGGATGGTGGTCAGAAGCGGGGGCGCAGCCGCCCCACCATCTTGGTGAGCTCTGCGGTGGTGACGGCGGCCCAGCAGTCGTCGTCGGTGTCGGTGGCGACGAGCAGCCCGTCGAGGTGGGTGGTCTGCACCATGCGGAGCACGTCGATGATGCCGCGCGGCGACGCCCACGACCGCGGCTGCCGGGCCACCGCCGACGCGGCGTCGACGTAGCCGAGCAGCCAGGTGCGGGCGTCCATCCGGACGGGGGCCACCGCGAGCGCGGCGCCCACCGGCTCCACCACCGCCATGCCCGGCGGGAGGCCTTCGGGTCGCGGGTCGGTCACCACGGGGAACTCGCCCGCCCGCTCCAGGGCGTCGAGGAACGCCTTCGCGTGCCGGGGGCAGGGGCAGCGGGCCTGGGTGGTCACGGCGGTGGCGAGGTCCATCCCGCCATGGTCGCAGCCGGCCGGCGGCGCGTCACCTTGTCTGAGGAGCCCGTCATCGTCGCGTGTCGCTGCGGATCGTGGCCCCGCGATGGTGTCATGGACCGGTGCCCACCGACGCGCGTGCGATCTGGCTCGCGCCCGACCTCATCGCCTGGCCGGGTGAGACCGACCATGCCGACTGGCAGCTGTGGACGGCCCCCGACGGCGGCATCGGCCCCGACGGTGCCGGCGCCACCCGCACCCCGCTGCTGCGCCGCGGCCGGCTGGCGTCCCGGTGGGCGGCCCGTCACCCCCACCTCGCCGGCTACCACGCCCTCGTCGTGCCAGGGCTCGACGTCGAGCCCCTGCTCACCGGCCAGGTCGTCGTCGCCGGCCGCGGCCACGACGGCACCCTCGCCCGGACCGGGGTGCAGATCGCCCCGCTGCTCGACCACCTGTACGCCGACGCGGCCCGCCGCCGCACGTACGGGTGGGACCCGGCCACGGGCGGGTTCCGGCTGTGGGCGCCGACGGCGCACCGGGTGACGCTGCTCACCGGCCCCGCCGGCGCCGAGACCCGCCACCCGATGACCCGGGCCGGCGACGGCTCCTGGCACGCGGCCCCCGGCGTCGGCCAGCAGGTGCCCTACGCGTACGAGGTGGTCGTCTACGTGCCCGAGACCGCCCGGGTGGAGACCAACGTGGTGACCGACCCGTGCTCGGTGGCGCTGACGCCGGGGTCGGCCCGCTCGGTGACCCTCGACCTGGCCGACCCCCGCTGGGCGCCCGACGTGTGGCGCGACACGCCGTCGCCGCGGCTCGCCCGGGCCGTCGACGAGTCGGTGTACGAGCTGCACGTACGCGACTTCTCGGCCGCCGACGACCTCGTGCCGCCCCGGCTCCGCGGCACCTACCTCGCGTTCGCCCACGACGGCCACGGCACCCGTCACCTGCGGGCCCTCGCCGAGGCGGGGCTCACCACCGTGCACCTGCTGCCGACCTTCGACGTGGGCAGCCTCACCGACGACCGGGCCGCCTGGCAGCGCGTGCCCGACCTCAGCGGGCTGCCCCCCGACTCCCCCGAGCAGCAGCGGCGGCTCGGCCCCGTACGCCGCGGCGACGGCTACAACTGGGGCTACGACCCGTGGCACTGGACCACCCCCGAGGGGTCGTACGCCACCGACCCCGACGGCGGGGCCCGGATCCGGGAGTTCCGCACCATGGTGGGCGCGTTGCACGCGCTGGGGCTGCGGGTGGTGCTCGACGTCGTCTACAACCACACCCACGCCTCCGGCCAGGACCCGCAGTCGGTGCTCGACCGGGTCGTGCCCGGCTACTACCACCGCCGCGACGCCCTCGGCGGCACCTGCCACTCGACCGCCGCCAACAACGTCGCCACCGAGCACGCCATGGCCGAGCACCTCATCGTGTGGTCGATGACCACGTGGGCGCGCGAGCACCGGGTCGACGGGTTCCGGGTCGACCTGATGGGCCACCACCCGCGATCGGGCATGCTCGCCGTACGCCGGGCGCTCGACGCGCTGGGCCGCGACGGTGACCGGCTGACCCTGTACGGGGAGGGGTGGGACTTCGGCGAGGTCGCCGGCGGCGCCCGCTTCGTGCAGGCGACCCAGGCCAACCTGGGCGGCACGGGGATCGCCACGTTCAACGACCGGCTGCGCGACGCCGTCCGCGGCGGTCAGCCCTTCGACCCCGACCCCCGCCGGCCCGGGTTCGGCACCGGCGCCGTCGACGGGCCGGCGGCCACCGACCTGGCCCACGACACCGACCTCGTCATGCTGGGGCTCGCCGGCAACCTGCGGTCGTACGAGCTGCCCCGCGTCGGCGGCGGCCGGGTCCGTGGCGACCAGCTCTCCTACCACGGCGCCCCCGCCGGCTACGCCGACGAGCCCGACGAGGTCGTCTCCTACGTCGACGCCCACGACAACGAGACCCTGTTCGACGCGCTCACCCTCAAGCTGCCGGTCGCCGTGCCGATGGCGGTGCGGGTGCGGCTCAACACCGTCTGCCTCGCCTGCGTCACCCTGGGTCAGACGGCGGTGCTGTGGCACGCCGGCACCGACCTGCTGCGCTCGAAGTCGCTCGACCGCAACTCGTACGACTCGGGCGACCACTTCAACCGGCTCGACTGGACCGGCGGCGACAACGGCTTCGGCCGCGGCCTGCCACCGGCGTGGGACAACGAGGCCGCCTGGCCGGTGATGGGGCCGCTGCTGGCCGACCCGTCGCTCAAGCCCGGCCCGGCCGACGTCGCCACCGCCGCCGCCATGGCCCGTGACCTGCTGCGGCTGCGGCGGTCGCTGCCGCTGCTGCGGCTCGGGTCGGCTGCCCTGATCCGCGAGAAGGTGACGTTCCCCGCCGCCGGCACCGACCTCCAGCAGCCCGGCGTGGTGGCGATGGTCGTCGACGACCGCGCCGGCGACCGCGTCGGCGGCGACGTGTCGGGCGTGGCGGTCGTGATCAACGCGACCGGCCGCACCGTCCGGCAGGGCGTGCCGGGGCTCGCCGGGCGGTGGCGGCTGTCACCGGTGCAGGCCGCCGGGAGCGACCCGGTCGTCCGGGGCGCTGCGTACGAGGCGGGCGAGCCGCCCACCCTGACGGTCCCGGCCTGCACCGCGGCCGTCTTCGTACGCGAGTGAGCCGGCTCAGTCGGCAGGGGGCACCGTGACCACGAGGATCCAGGCGTGCTTGCCGACCTGGCGCACGCGGGTGAAGCCGAGGTCCTCGAGCATCTCAGCGGCCCCCGAGAACAGGAAGCGTCTCTGGGCGACGCGCCCGGCCGTCGTCTCGCTGATGGCCTCGACGACGCCTACGTGCTCGGCCTCCTCCGGGCGCCCTTCGACGTGACCATCCACGGAGGGGAGGAACTCATCGGGGCCGCCCGGCGGCTGGGGGGACGGCTCGAGTCGGTTCTCGGCGCGGACACCGCCGCGGTCCGGGCAACGCGCGCAGGAGGATCCGGCGGGCCTCAGAGAGGGTTGAGACCACGAGGCCAGTGACGGGCGGCGTACGCCAGCACCGCGACCGGTACGAGCAGCACCGCCGTGACCGCGTTGAGGCCGGAGAAGCCGAGCAGGGCGAGCAGGAGCCCCGCGAGCCCGGCGCCGAGGGCGGCGCACAGCTGGGTCGCGGAGTCGACGGCCCCCTGCACCGGGCGGCGCCACCCGGGCTCGGTCGCCTCGTTCAGCAGCGCGGAGCCTGCCACCACCACGAAGCTCCAGCCGAGGCCGAGCAGGAACAGCCCTCCCATCACCACCGGCAGCGACCCGGCCGCCACGACCCCGCAGGCGAGCGCCGCCGCGTCGATCCCCCACCCGACGGCCATGGTGGGCATGGCGCCCCAGCGGTCGGCCAGCCAGCCGGGTACGGGGGAGAACCCGAACATGCCGAGCGTGTGCAGGCTGATCGTGAGCCCCACGAGGGTGAGCGAGTGGCCGTGGTTGACCAGGTGCACACCGGTGAGCGACATGATCGTCACCATCACCGTGTGGTTGACCGCGAGCCCCACGAACGCGTAGCGGGTGACGGGGCGGGCGGTCACGTACGGCAGCACGTCGCGGAACCGGCGGCGTACGGTGACGCCTACCTCCTCGTGCCGTTGCGCCAGCGTGAGCGGGTCGGGCCGCAACCCGACCAGCACGGCGACCGTGGCGGCGACGAGCCCGACGCTGCCGATGAGGTAGGTGCCGGCGATCGGGGTGATGCCGAGCGCGGTGCCGAGCCGGGCGCCGGGGCCGGCGAGGTTCGGTCCCACCACGAGCCCGATCGACCCGGCCCACAGCACCAGCGACAGCGACCGGGCCCGACGCTGCGGCGTCTCGATGTCGGTGGCCGCGAACCGGGACTGCATGGTGGCCGCCTGCCCCGCGCCGTGCACCGCCAGGCCCACCAGCAGCAGCGGCAGGTCGCGGACGACCACCGCCGCCACCTGCAGCAGCGAGCCGACCAGGGCCGCCGCCCACCCGGCCGCCAGCGCCACCCGGCGTCCCGACGCCACCGCGAGCGCAGCCATGAGCGGCGCGGCGAGCCCGGCGCTGAGCGCCGACACCGTACGGGAGACGCCGGCGAGGGCCTCGGTGCCGGTGACCTCGTAGGCGATGATCGACCCCAGCGACGCGCCGGCGCCGATGCCGAGGGTCCCCGCCACCTGGGCGCCGAGCAGCCACCTGCGGATGCGCCGCTGGGCGGCCACCACGTCGGGTGACTCCTGCCAGCGGCTCACCGTCACGGGCGGTGCTCCGGCGGCGGCTCCACCGTACGGTTGAGCCACGGGCCACGCCCGTACATGCCGTCGATGAGTCCCGCGAACCGCCGCTCGACCTCGCGGCGGCGCACCTTGAGGGTGGGGGTGAGCAGGCCGTTCTCCTGGGTGAAGGTGTCGAGCATGAGCCGCAGGTCCTTGACCTGGGCGTGGCTCGGCAGCCGGCTGGTGAGCGTCCCCACCCGCCGCTTCACCTCGGCGACCACGGAGCGGTCGGCGAGCAGCTCCTCGACGTCCTTCCACCGCAGCTGCAGCTGCTCGCCGAGGGCCTCGAGGCCGTCGCGGGTCGGCTGCGCCAGCATCGTCAGATAGGGGCGGTCGTTGCCGAGCACCACCGCGTACTCGAAGAACGCGTCGGCGAGGATCAGCCCCTCGATCGCCTGCGGGGCCACGTTCTTGCCGCCGCTGGTGACGATGATGTCCTTGAGCCGGTCGGTGATGACCAGGTAGCCCTGCGCGTCGAGGTAGCCGACGTCGCCGGTGTGGAACCAGCCGTCGGCGTCGATCGCGGCGGCCGTGGCCGCCTCGTCCTGCCAGTAGCCGACCATCAGGTTGGGGCCGCGGTAGCAGATCTCGCCGCCCTCGGCGATGCGGATCTCGCCGCCGGGGGTGCAGTAGCCGACGGTGCCGAACTTGTAGGTGGTGGGGGAGAAGTAGGTCATCATCGGACCCGTCTCGGTGAGGCCGTAGCCCT
>JBHAES010000391.1:0-5851 GCA_041855725.1 Actinomycetota bacterium | reverse complement strand
GCTGCGGGATGGTCGAGGCCGGGCCGGGCACCCAGGGCCAGGTCGAGCAGCTCCGGCTCGTACGGGGCGAGCACCCGGCGCACCTCGGCCATGGCCTGCTGCTCGTCCTTGTCGGGGGCGAAGCGGTAGTTGACGACCACCTCGCAGCGGTCGGGGATCACGTTGCCGGCGATGCCGCCGCTGATGGCCACCGCGTTCATGCCCTCGCGGTACTCGAGGCCGTCGACCACGACGCGCCGCGGCTCGTAGGCGGCCAGCCGGGTCAGCACCCCGGCGGCGTCGTGGATCGCGTTGTGGCCGAGCCAGGCGCGGGCCGAGTGGGCGGCGGTGCCGGTGGTTTGCACGGCGACCCTCAGGGTGCCCTGGCAGCCGCCCTCGATGCGGCCGCCGGTGGGCTCCATGAGCACGGCGACGTCGCCGCGCAGCGCCTCGGGGCGCGTCCGGGAGAGCCGGTTCAGGCCGTTGCGGTCGGCGTCGACCTCCTCGTGGTCGTACCAGATCCACGTGACGTCGCGGGCCGGGGCGGTGACCTCGACCGCCGCCTTGAGGGCCACCACGACGCCGCCCTTCATGTCGCAGGTGCCGCGTCCGTAGACGCGCTCCTCGCCGTCGACGGTCTCGACCCACGACGGCAGGTTGCCGGCCACCGGCACCGTGTCGAGGTGCCCGGCGACGACGACCCGTTCGGCGCGGCCGAGGTCCGTACGGGCGATGACCGCGTCGCCGTCGCGGGTGACGGTGAGGTGGGGGCAGGGACGCAGCGTGGCCTCCACCAGGTCGGCGAGGCGGGCCTCGGCACCGCTCACCGACTCGACGTCGACAACGGCGCGCAACAGGGTGACCAGGTCGGTCCCAACGTCCAGCATGCGCCTCAGCCTAGGGTCTGCGGCGCGGCCGCTCCGCCGTCTGCCGCCGTGGGGCGGCCCCGGGGCCGGGCCGGGCGGCTCCCGGTGGTGGGGCTCGGTAGGGTGTCGCCATGGCAGACGAGCGACGCGCATGGGCCTGGGGGCTCGCCACCGTGCACACGTCGGGGCAGGTGCTCGACGCCTGGTACCCCGCCCCCGCGATCGGTGCCTACGACGGCTCGCCGGCACCGTTCGAGGCGCCGGCCGCCGACCCGCTCCGCTCGGTCGAGACCCGCGTGGTGCGCACGGAGATCGACCTCGACGCGGCGCCCGCCGACACCGCCGACGCCTACCTGCGGCTCCACCTGCTCAGCCACCGGCTGGTGCGGCCCCACGGCCTCGACCTCACGGGCGTGTTCGGTGTGCTGCCGAACGTGGCGTGGACCTCGCTGGGGCCGTGCGCCGTCGACGACCTCGACGAGGTGCGGCTGCGGTGCCGGCTCGCTGGCCGTACGCTGACCGTCCTCAGCGTGGACCGGTTCCCGCGCATGGTCGACTACGTGGTGCCGTCGGGGGTGCGGGTCGCCGACGCCGACCGGGTGCGCCTCGGCGCCCACCTGGCCCCTGGCACCACCGTGATGCACGAGGGGTTCGTCAACTTCAACGCGGGCACGCTCGGCGCGTCGATGGTGGAGGGCCGGATCTCCGCGGGCGTCGTCGTGGGCGACGGCTCCGACGTCGGCGGCGGCGCGTCGATCATGGGCACCCTCTCCGGCGGCGGCGACCACGTGGTGAGCATCGGCGAGCGGTGCCTGCTGGGCGCCCAGGCCGGGGTGGGGATCTCGCTGGGCGACGACTGCGTCGTCGAGGCGGGGCTGTACGTGACGGCCGGCACCAAGGTGACGCTGCCCGACGGCACGGTGGTGAAGGCACGGGAGCTGTCGGGGCAGCCGGGGCTGCTGTTCCTGCGCGACTCGGTCACCGGGGCCGTCGTGGCCCGCTCCCGGCAGGGGCGGACCGTCGAGCTCAACGCTGCCCTGCACGCCAACTGATGCGCCGGCTGCTGATCTGGGCCCTGGTGGCGGGGACCGTGGCGATGCTCGCCGGCTGCGGCACGATCCGTCGGGCCGTCCAGCCGACGCAGCGGTGCGTGGCCACGGCGGGCGGTGCGACCGCGGAGGTGAACCTCGAGCAGGCCCGGTACGCGGCCATCATCGCCGGGGTCGCCGCGCAGCGGGGGCTGCCGCCGCGGGCGGTGTCGATCGCGTTGGCGACGGCGCTGCAGGAGTCGGACCTGCGCAACCTCGACTATGGCGACCGCGACTCGCTCGGCCTGTTCCAGCAGCGGCCCTCGCAGGGCTGGGGGACCCCGGAGCAGATCATGGACCCCCGGTACTCGTCGGGCAAGTTCTACGAGGCGCTGGTCAAGGTGAAGGGCTGGCAGACCGGCGACATCAACGACGTGGCGCAGGCGGTGCAGCGCAGCGGCGTGCCCGACGGCTACCGCAAGCACGTGGAGCGGGCGAAGGTGCTCGCCTCGGCCCTGTCGGGTGAGACCGCGGCGGCCTGGTCGTGCCTGGTGCGGGAGGCGGCAGCCACCGACGTGGCCACGCTGCAGGCCGAGCTCGCGGCTACGTACGGCACACAGGTCACCGTCGCCGCGACCGCTGACGGGGTCGGGCTCACGGTCACCGCGTCGTCCGACCAGGTGGCGTGGTCGGTGGCCGCGTTCGCCCAGTCGTGGGCGGCGAAGACCGGGGTGCGGACGGTCACGTACGGCGAGCAGGCCTGGAGCGTGTCGGGCACCCGGGTGGCGAGCTGGGCTCCCCCGCCGACGCCGGCGCCGGCCCAGCCGTTGACCGTCACGATCGGGTTCTGACGACCCGACCGACCCCGGCGAACGCCTTGGCGTCGCCGTACCCGCCAGATGACCGGATGCGCGCCGGAGCGCCGCACCAGGCTGGTCGTGAACCCGGCGGGATGCCCCGCCGGATGCGGCGCGCCGCAGCTGGGAGGCGTGAGACCCGTGGTTGTCTGAGCGCCATGCGTTCGTGGTGGCCGGCCGGGGTCGACGTGGCAGTGATCGTGGTGTTCGCCCTCATCGGGCGCGCCTCGCACGCCGAGGCGCTGGACGTGGGCGGTGTCGCCACCACCGCGTGGCCCTTCGTGGTGGGCGGCCTGGTGGGTTCGGTGGCGGCCGGCACCGCCCTGGCGGCGCGGCCGTGGTGGGTGCGGGCGCTCGCGGTCTGGGCGGGAGCGGCGCTACTGGGCATGGGGTTGCGGGTGGCTGCCGGCGGCACGACCGCGGTGGGGTTCGTGGTGGTGGCGTCGGTGAGCCTGTTCGTGCTGCTCGTCGGCTGGCGCGCCGTGGCGCACCTGGCGGGCCGCCAGACGCGGTGACCCGGCCAGAGCCTGCCCGCCCGGCCGAGGGCTACCGCTCAGCGTCGGTGAGCCCGGCATCGGTGAGCACGGCGCGGGCGATGGCCGCCAGGCCGGTGACCGGGTTGACGTCGCCGCGCACCTGGGCGGGCAGGTTGACCCGGAAGCGGACGGACCCGGCCTCGACGTGGGGGCACGCCCTGATGTCGTCGGTGCCCAGCACCTTGATGGCCTCGTCGGTCATGTCGTAGCCGCGGGCGAACCGCAGCTCGAACGGGAAGCGGTAGCGCAGCCGGTCGGCCTCGTCGCGGTGGTCGTAGACCCCTCCGCCGTAGGCGGCGACCTTGCGAAGGAACTCGTCGACGTCGTGCTCCGGGGCTCCGCCCCGGGCCAGCGAGTCGACGATCTGGTCGACGAGCAGCGGCAGGCTGCTGCCCGACTCCCCGCCCGGCCGCAGCCCCAGGCTCACCAGGCGCAGGCTCGTCTCGGGGACGCCGCCGACCCCGTGACCGACCTCGACCTGATGGGGCCCGCTCACCTCGTGGGAGGACACCTCACGGGTGGTGGTCTTCACCTCGACCCCGACCGCCCCGAGCTGGAAGTCTCGGGCCGTCTGGTCGGCCCCCCACCACAGGGCGGGCAGGGCGATCGGGTGGCGTGCCGTGAGCATCAGGGTGCGCAGCACGCGCAGCTCGCCCACCAGCCCCAGCAGGGCCCGCTGCCCAGACCGCAGCGGCTCCAGCGCGAGGGCGATGATGGGTTCGGCGGCGGTGAACGCCCGGGTCAGGTCGTGCTCGGCCCCGCGCCGCACCAGCTCGGTGACGATGAACGCAGCCACCTGGTCGAAGTGCCCGAACGGTGGCAGCAGCAGCCGCGACGCCGCGAACACCTCACCGTTCTCGTGCACCCACTCCCCGTGCACCAACGCCTGCTGCACCACGGGCAGCGCCGCCGCCAGCGGGGCACCGGCGAGGAAGACCTCGATCTGCCCGTCGACGGCCCGCGCCACCCCGACCGTCGGCACGACCCACTCCACCACCCGCGCCACCCGCTCCGGTGGCCGGCTGAGCCCCTCGACCTGGGCGAGCACCGACTCAACGCTTGGCTCGCGGCTATCGCTCGTTGTCACGCAGGCAAGGGCCGCGCGGATACCGCCAGGATCAGGGACAGTGAGCATGGCGCCACGCTAGAGGCCAACTCCGACAGAAAAGGACCACGCGCGCCGCTCGCCTCTTCCCGTACGAGGGAATGACCTCAGTCCGCGACCGACTCCAGGCGGGCGCAGGCGGCGGCGACTCGCTCGTCGGTGGCGGTGAGGGCGACGCGGACGTGGCGGGCGCCGGCGTCGCCGTAGAAGTCGCCGGGGGCGACGAGGATGCCGAGGTCGGCGAGGCGGGCCACGGTGTCGCGGCAGGGCTCGCCGCGGGTGGCCCACAGGTAGAGCCCGCCCTCGGAGTGGTCGATAGTGAACCCGGCCGCCTCCAGCGCCCCGCGCAGCGCGGAGCGGCGGTGGCGGTAGCGCTCCTTCTGCTGCGCCACGTGGGCGTCGTCGTCGAGCAGCACGGCCATGGCGGCCTGCACCGGGCCGGGCACCATCATGCCGAGGTGCTTGCGTACGCCCAGCAGGCGGCCCACCACCTGGGGGTCGCCGGCGACGAACCCGGCCCGGTAGCCGGCCAGGTTGGAACGCTTCGACAGCGACGACACGCCGAGCACCAGGTCGTACGAGCCACCGTTGACGGCCGCGTCGAGCACCGACACCGGCTCGGCCTGCCAGCCGAGCTCGCCGTAGCACTCGTCGGCGGCCAGCAGCGCGCCCTTCGCCCGGGCGTACGCCACCCAGTCGGCGGTCTCGGCTGCCGAGGCGACCCGGCCCGTCGGGTTGCCGGGCGAGTTGGTCCACACCAGCGCTGGCGACTCGTCGGCCACGTCGGCGGCGACCTCGGCCCGCACCACCCGGGCCCCGACCATGCGGGCACCCACCTCGTAGGTGGGATAGGCGGCCGCGGGGATCACCACGGTGTCGCCCGGGCCGAGGCCCAGCAGGGTGGGCAACCAGGCGACCAGCTCCTTGGTGCCGATCACCGGCAGCACGTGACGGTCGTCGAGCCCGACCGCGCCCCAGCGGCGCCCCAGGTAGCCGCAGATCGAGGCGCGCAGCGTCGGCGTGCCCCACGTGGCCGGGTAGCCGTGCGCGTCGGCGGCGCCCAGCAGCGCGTCGCGTGCCGCTTGCGGCACCGGGTCGACCGGGGTGCCCACCGACAGGTCGCAGATGCCGTCGGGGTGCGCCCGGGCGGTCGCCGCCGCCTGGGCCAGGGTGTCCCAGGGGAAGTCGGGCAGGTCGAGCGGCCGACCCACCATGCCCGCGCCGCCCGCGCCCGCCGGGCTCACTCGCCCTGCGGCGGCAGCGCGGCCACCCTCGGGTGGTCGGCGTCGACGACGCCGAGCCGCGCCGCCCCGCCCGGGGTGCCGAGCTTGTCGAAGAACTCGGCGTTGATCGCGGTGTAGTCGCTCATGTCGGAGGGCACGTCGTCCTCGTAGAAGATGGCCTCCACCGGGCACACCGGCTCGCAGGCCCCGCAGTCGACGCACTCCTCGGGATGGATGTAGAGCATCCGGTTGCCCTC
>JBHAES010000390.1:0-2825 GCA_041855725.1 Actinomycetota bacterium | reverse complement strand
TCGACCGCCTCGGCCTGGGTCTGGTCGACCTTCGCCTCCGAGGTCGTCAGCCACGACAGCCCGGCCTGCAGCCAGGGCCGCTGCCGGCCACGCGCGTGGGCCTGGAGGGTCAGGCCCTGCCACCCCCGTGACAGGTGGAGGCCGATGCCCCGACCGCCCGGCTGGTCCGCCGCCTCGGTGAGCAGCCCGGCGAACGCCCGCCGCCAGGCGCACCCGCTCCCGAGCACGTGGTCACGGGCGACGAGCAGGGCGGCGGCGATGTGCGAGCAGCTGCGGCGCACGGGGCACGTGCACACCCCGTGGAGCGTGCGGGCACCGCCGTGCACGAGCACGTGGTAGCGCTGCCCGTCGACGGTGCCGACCTGCGCGGCGACCGCCGCGCGGCTGACCTGCAGCCGCGAGACCAGGCCTGCCCTCGCGTAGCTGCGGCCCAGCCCGAGGCTCGGCACGTCCAGCGCCCGGGCCAGGCCCTCGTCGGTCGCCGTCTCCAACCAGTCTCGTACGTGCTCCACGGTCGACGAGCCTGGCACAGCCCGCTGACAGCCCTCCAGCCTGTGGACAACCCCTGTGGACGACCGTCCCGCCGGGCGCCGGACCCGACGGCCCACCCCCTCGCGCGCCCCGCCGCGCCGCCACCGCGCGGACATCGTCGCCAGTGCCTCGTAGACTCTCCGCGTGGCTGGACGGATCAACGACGACGACATCGCCGAGGTCCGGGAGCGCGCGCGGATCGACGACGTGGTCGGCTCCTACGTCACCCTCAAGCCCGCCGGGGGCGGGGCGCTCAAGGGGCTGTGCCCGTTCCACGCCGAGAAGACCCCCAGCTTCCAGGTCACCCCGGCGCGCGGCTTCTACTACTGCTTCGGCTGCGGCGAGGGCGGCGACGCCATCACGTTCGTGCAGAAGATCAACAACCTGTCGTTCGCCGAGGCCGTCGAGCACCTGGCCGACCGCTACGGCGTCGTCCTCCGCCGCGAGGAGTCTCCCGGCGGCCCCCGGACGCCGCCCGGCTCACGGCTGCGGATCCTGGAGGCCAACACGGCCGCAGCCGAGTTCTTCGCCGAGCAGCTGCTCGGCCCCGACGCGACGGCCGCCCGCCAGTTCCTCGACGCCCGCGGCTTCGACCGGGCGGCGGCCGAGCGGTTCGGGGTCGGCTACGCGCCCCGCGAGGGCCGCGCGCTGGGCGGCCACCTCAAGGGCCGCGGGTTCTCGCAGGAGGAGCTCGAGCCCGCCGGGCTGGTGCGCGGCAGCGGCGGCTGGGACTTCTTCCAGGGGCGCGTGCTGTGGCCGATCCGGGACGCGGGCGGGGCGGTGCTGGGGTTCGGTGCGCGCCGCCTCTACGACGACGACCGGATGCCGGCCAAGTACCTCAACACCCCCGAGACGGCCGTCTACAAGAAGTCGCACGTCCTGTACGGCCTCGACCTGGCCCGGCAGAGCATCGGCCGCACGTCGCGGGCGGTGGTGGTGGAGGGCTACACCGACGTCATGGCGGCCCACCTGTCGGGGGTCGACACGGCGGTCGCCTCGTGCGGCACCGCGTTCGGTGACGACCACGCCCGCCTCGTGCAGCGGCTCCTGGGCGGCGACGCGTTCCACGGCGAGGTGATCTTCACCTTCGACGGCGACGCCGCCGGGCAGAAGGCCGCCCTCAAGGTGTTCTCTGGCGACCACCACTTCGCCAGCCAGACCTACGTCGCGGTCGAGCCGTCGGGCCTCGACCCGTGCGACCTGCGGCTGCAGCACGGCGAGGCGGCGGTGCGCGAGCTGGTGGCCCGCCGTGAGCCGCTCTACCGGTTCGTGATGGGCAACGTCGTGTCGCAGTACGACCTCGACCGGGCCGACGGGCGGCTCGCCGCGGTGCGGGCCGCGGCCCCGCTGGTGGGGTCGATCCGCGACACGTCGCTGGTGACCGGCTACGTCCGCGAGCTGGCGCAGCTGGTCGGCATGGACGTCGACGAGGTGCGGCAGGTGGTGGCCCAGACGGCCCAGCGGCGGGTGCCCAGTGGGCCCGCCGGCCGCCGTCACCACGACGACGAGCCGCCGCCCGACCCGCAGGACGAGGGCTACGACGACTCGCTGGTCGCCATGGCCCTGCCCGACCCGGCCGACCGGCGGCTCGTGGTGGAGCGCGACACCCTCAAGCTGGTGCTGCAGCACGCCGGCGCGTTCGCGGGCGCCGTTGAGCGGTGGCACGCGGTGACGGTCGACGACTTCACCCACCCGGCCTACGCCGCCGTGTTCCGGGCCGTCGAGCGGCTGCCCGACGGCACCCCGCCCGACAAGGTCGCCCAGGCGGTGGTCGACGGTGTCGACGACGCGGGGCTGCGCCAGCTGGCGGTGCAGCTGAGCGTCGAGCCGCACCTCGTGGCGGTGGACGCCCGCTACGTCCGGGAGTACTGCGCGAAGCTGCGGCTGCTGTCGCTGATGCGCACCATCGCCGACCTGAAGTCGCGCCTCCAGCGCACCAACCCGGTCGACGACGAGCAGGCCTACAACCAGATGTTCGGTCGCATGGTGGCCCTCGAGGCGCAGCGCAAGGAGCTGCTGGTGGTCGCCAACGGCGAGTGAGGCCACGTCGTCGGGTGCTGTCGCCCGGTGGCGGGTGTTGTCGCGGTGTTGGCCGCGCCGCCGGCGGCGCAGGTGCGGGCCGCCGGCGCTCGGCACGCTGGAGGGCATGGACCAGACCCGTAGGCAGGCGACACTGACCGAGGCCCAGGAGCAGCGGCTGGCCGAGGCCGTCGAGGCCGGGGTGCTGGCGGCCGGGGTGCTGCACGGTGACCTGCCCCGCCCGCCCGGTGCCTCCGACGAGGAGCTGGGCAGCC
>JBHAES010000389.1:0-8201 GCA_041855725.1 Actinomycetota bacterium | reverse complement strand
CTCGTCCGGCAGGCGACGCTCCTGGTCGACCAGCTCCACCCCGACGCCCGCGCCGACCGGGCCCTCGTCACGCTGCTGCCCGGCGAGCGGGCCACCGTCACCGTGACCGCCCCGGGCGCCACGCTGCCCACCGAGGCCGAGGTGCGCGCTGCCCTGCGCACGGTGAACGAGCTGGTCGCACCGGCGAGGTGACCAGGCGCCGGTGACCAGGCTCAGGGCGAGGTCGGCGTACGGGCACGCCCGTCGACGCGACGGCCGGGGCGGCCCGCTCCCCTACTCCCCCGGCAACGGCTCCTCGGCGGCGCGGGCCAGGGCGACGACTCGTCGGGAGAGCTCCTCGAGGTGGTCGCAGCCGGGCGGCACCTCGTTGAGGGGCCGGATCGTGGAGACGGTGTCGAAGATGGCCTCCTTCGTGATGCGCCCGCCGAGCATCAGCTGCACGCCGCCGAGGGAGTACTCGTAGTCGCGGACGCGGCCGCGCCAGCCGGGGTTCTCGTTGGGGCAGTCGTCGCCGCGCATGGCGGTGACGAGCTCGTGCAGCGCCTGCTCCAGCTCCACGAGCTGGGCGCGTCGCTCGGGCGACTCCAGCAGCTTCTCGGGGACGGGCGTGTCGTCGTCCTTGTCGCCTCGGCGGAACACCTTGTCGAGGAACCCCATGATCTGACCTCCTTGTCGGGCCAACGGTACAGACCGGGTCCACCCGCTGCCACCCTGGCCTGGGCCGATAGCCTGCCGGTGCCCGTACGGCCCGCCGACCCGAGGAGCCCGGATGCCAGACCCGCAGGTCGTCGCCCATCGCGGCGACGTCGTGGCGCACGTCGAGAACACCCTCGAGGCCGTCGACGCGGCCATCGCCGACGGCAGCACCGTGGTGGAGGTCGACGTGCGCACCACCGCCGACCACGTGCCCGTGCTGCTGCACGACGAGACGCTGGCCCGGCTCTGGGGTCGCGACGCGCCGCTGCGCGAGGTGCCGGCCGCCGAGGTCGCGGCGCTGCGGGGACCCGGTGGGGTGCGGGTGCCGACGCTCGCCGAGACGCTCGCCCTCGCGGCGGGGCGGGCGAGGTTGCTGCTCGACCTGCCCGACCACCGGGACCCGGAGCAGATCGTCGCGGTCGCCGCCGGTCACGACGTCGCCTGGTGCGGCGACCACGCCGCGATGGCGGTGGTGCGCGACCTCGACCCCGACGCGGTGCTCTACCTCACCTGGTCGGAGGCCGCCTACCCGTCCGACGCGTTGCTGGAGCGGCTGCGGCCGGCCTACATCAACCCGCTGCACCTGGTGCTCGACCACGAGTGGGTGCGCCACTTCGTCGAGCGGGGCATCCAGGTGTCGGCCTGGACGGTCGACGACCCGGTGCGGCTCGACTACCTGCGCTCGCTCGGCGTCGCCTCGGTGACCAGCAACCACCCGGCCGCGCTGCGCCGCCACATGCGGCTCAACCCCCGCTGAGCCGGCCGCCGCAGCCGGCACCGGCCGGGTCGTGCACGACGCCGCCATCTCGCGGCGGCGCGCGCAGCACGGTGCACACCGTCAGGGCATGGGGATCCTGTTCGACACCGCCAACCTGCGCGACATCGAGGAGCTGCCGATCTGGGGACCTGCCCCAGCATCATCAAGGGCGACGGCCGCATCGACTTCTGGCCCCACCTCCGCCGCAGCCGTGAGCTGCTCGGCCCCGGACCGACCCTCCACGTGCAGGTGCTCGCCACCGACCCGGCCGGCATCGTCGCCGAGGCCGAGCGGCTGCGCGGAGAGCTGGGCGACGACCTGTACGTCAAGATCCCCATCACCGAGGCCGGGCTGCACGCGATCGGGATCCTCAAGGGGCGCGGCGTCAACGTCACCGCGACCGCCCTCTACTCCAAGGCGCAGGGCCTGCTGGCGATCGCCGCCGGCGCCGACTACATCGCCCCGTACTTCAACCGGATGGAGAGCCTCGACATCGACATCTCGGCCACCATCACGTCGCTGGCCCGGTTCATCGAGCGGCAGGGCAAGAAGCGCACCCGCACCAAGGTGATGGCGGCGTCGTTCAAGAACGTCGCCCAGATGAGCGCCGCCTTCGACGCCGGCGCCGACGCGGCCACGATCCAGCCCGCGCTGCTGCGTGCCGCCATCTCCACCCCCGACATCACCAACGCCGTACGGCAGTTCAGCGCCGACTGGTACGAGACGTTCGGCACCGCCTCGCTGCCCTGACCGCACCAGGCGCTGCCTCGGCGCGAGCGGCTCCGGCCGCGGCGGGGAGGGGCTCCGCCGGCGGTCGGGCAGGGTCAGTAGGTGCCGCGGTGGTAGGCGGCCGGGTAGGGGCCGGGGTGGCCGAGCTCGTGGGCTGCCCGCTGCGGCCAGCTGGGCTCGCGCAGCGCGGCGCGTCCGACGAGCACGGCGTCGGCCTGGCCGCCCCTGACGAGGGCGTCGGCCTGGTGGGGGTCGGTGATGCGGCCGACGGCGGCGACCGGCAGCCCGGTCTCGCGCCGGATCCGCTCGGCGAACGGCACCTGGTAGCCGGGTTCGGCAGCGGTCGGGATCGGGGCGTGCACCAGCCCGCCGGTGGACACGTCGACCAGGTCGACGCCGAGGGGGCCGAGCTCGGCGACGAGGCGCACCGAGTCGTCGAGGGTCCAGCCGCCGTCGGTCCAGTCGGTCGCCGACAGCCGCAGCAGCAGTGGCTTGCGCTCGGGCCACACGGCTCGTACGGCCGCGACGACCTCTTTCACCAGGCGGGTGCGGCCCTCGTACGTGCCGCCGTAGGCGTCGGTGCGGGTGTTGGTGAGCGGCGAGTAGAACTGGTGCAGCAGGTAGCCGTGGGCGGAGTGGATCTCGACGACGTCGAACCCGGCCTGGTCGGCACGCACCGCAGCCTCGGCGAACCGGCGGGGCACGTCGGCCACCTCGGCGGTGGTGAGGGCCCGCGGCTCGGCGAGGCCTGGGAACGCGACGTCGGTGGGGCCGACGACCGGCCAGCCGCCCCGGTCGGGGCCCGCGACGCCGCCCGGCTCGCCGGGGAAGGCCCGCTCGGCGCTCGCCTTGCGCCCGGCGTGGGCGAGCTGCACCCCCATCGCCGCCCCGTGCGCCTGCCCGAACCGGACGACGCGGGCCCACGCCTCGGCCTGGGCGTCGTCCCACAGGCCGACGTCCTGCGGGCTGATGCGGCCCTCGGGCACCACGGCCGTCGCCTCGGCGATCACGAGCCCGAACCCGCCGACGGCGCGGGCGCCGAGGTGCACCAGGTGCCAGTCGGTGGGCACGCCGTCGCGGGCCTCGACCTGGTACTGGCACATGGGCGGCAGCCAGACGCGGTTGCGGACGGTGAGGCCGCGCAGGGTGATCGGGTCGAACAGGTGCATGGTGGCTCCTCGGTCGGGGGGTGCCGGTCAGGCGGGCAGCCGCAGCAGCAGCTCGGCGGGGTCGACCCGCTCGCGGGCCGGCGGCTCGGCGCCGGGACGCAGCCGGCCGAACGCGGTCATCGTGACCGCCCGCTGCGACGGGGGTAGCCCGAGCGCAGCCGTGATCCCGGCCCGGTCGAACGACGCGAACTGGCGCCCGAACAGGCCCAGCGCACCGGCCTGGACGCTCATGTGGGCGACCGCCTGGCCGAGGTCGTAGAGCGGGAAGTCGACGGTCGCCGGTTCCGGCCAGTCGACGGCGACGTTCAGCACGAGCAGCGGCGCGCCCAGCGCCCAGTCGGAGACGCCGACGTGGCGGCTCAGCACCTCGTACGACGCCTCCCCCGGCCGCCCCGTCAGGAACCGCCACGGCTGCCGGTTGCGGGCCGACGGCGCCCAGCGCGCCGCCTCCAGCAGCAGCGCCACCTCCTCGTCGGTGACGGGAGTGGCGGCCCACTCCCTCGGCGACCAGCGGTCGTGCAGCAGCGACGTGATGGCGGGCATGGCCACAGCCTAGCCCCGGGCTCTCCCCGGCCCTCGGCTGGGGATCACCCGGACCGCTGGCGAGGTAGCGTGCCGGCATGATCGATCCCCCCACGAACCTCATGGCGATCAAGGGATTCCACGAGGCCTCCCAGCAGGTCGATCGGCAAGGAACCGAGGCCATCGGCAGGATCCAGGACTGGCTCGGGGGCCTGCCCTCCGGCGGCTGGCCCCGACCTCATGGGGGCCTCGCCGACGGCGGCAGCTGGCCCGATGGCGACCGGTAGGCCGGGCGCCGCAGGGGCGCTCGTGTCGTTGCGGCTCGAACGGTCGCCGAACCTGGCACTGCGCACCAGGAGGCCGGCGGTCACCGTCGACGGTACCCACGTGCCAGCGGAGTGGGGCAGGGTCGAGGTGGACCTGTCCCCTGGGACGCACCAGATCGAGATCGCCATGCACCCGACGCGACGCTGGGGCGTCGGCACCGTCACCGTGCACGCCCGCCCGGGGGAGACGGTCGTGCTGTACTACGCCGCCCCCTACGGCTTCCGGCACCCGGGCCGGATCGGGACCGTGCCCCAGGCTCATGCCGGGGCCGGGCTGTTCTACGGCGGGCTGGCGGTGTGCGCCGTCCTGTTCCTGACGCTGTTCCTGCTGGCCGTGCGGTGAGGTGAGACCTGCGACCGGGCGCCCGGTGGGGTGACGCGGCCGGGCCACGCCACCAGGCGCGGCCCGGAGCTGGTCAGTCGCGGGTGAGCTTGCGGTGGGTGGCGCGGTGCGGGCGGGCCGCCTCGGCACCCATGCGGGCGACCTTGTTCTCCTCGTAGTCGCCGAAGTTGCCCTCGTACCAGAACCAGCTCGCGGCGTCGTCGTGGTCGCCCTCCCACGCGAGGATGTGGGTGGCGACCCGGTCGAGGAACCAGCGGTCGTGGGAGATGACGACGGCGCAGCCGGGGAACTCCAGCAGCGCGTCCTCCAGCGACTGGAGGGTCTCGACGTCCAGGTCGTTGGTGGGCTCGTCGAGCAGGATCACGTTGCCACCCTGCTTGAGGGTGAGCGCCAGGTTGAGCCGGTTGCGCTCACCGCCCGACAGCACCCCGGCGAGCTTCTGCTGGTCGGGGCCCTTGAACCCGAACGACGCCACGTAGGCGCGCGACGGCATCTCGAAGGAACCGACCTTGATGTGGTCGAGCCCGTCGGAGACGACCTCCCACACGTTCTTGTCGGGGGCGATACCCGAACGGCCCTGGTCGACGTACGAGAACCGTACGGTCTGGCCGACCTTCAGCGAGCCCGCATCGGGCTGCTCCTCGCCGATGATCATCTTGAACAGGGTGGTCTTCCCCACACCGTTGGGGCCGATGACGCCGACGATGCCGGCGCGCGGCAGGGTGAAGCTGAGGCCGTCGATGAGCACCCGGTCGCCGAAGCCCTTGGTGAGCTGCGTGGCCTCGATCACGTCGGAGCCCAGGCGCGGGCCGGGCGGGATGTTGATCTCGGCGAGGTCGATCGCGCGGTTGCGCTCGGCCTCGGCCGCTAGCTCCTCGTAGCGGGCCAGGCGTGCCTTGTTCTTCGCCTGGCGCGCCTTCGGGTTCTGCCGCACCCACTCGAGCTCGCGCTCCAGGATCTTGGCCCGCTTGGCGTCCTTCTTGCCCTCGATCTGCAGGCGCGCCTTCTTGGTCTCGAGGTAGGTGGAGTAGTTGCCCTCGTACGGGTGGAGCTTGCCGCGGTCGACCTCGCAGATCCAGCCGGCGACGTTGTCGAGGAAGTAGCGGTCGTGGGTGACGGCCAGCACCGCGCCCGGGTAGTCCTTGAGGTGGCCCTCCAGCCAGTTCACCGACTCGGCGTCGAGGTGGTTGGTGGGCTCGTCGAGCAGCAGCAGGACGGGCTGCTGCAGCAGCAGCTTGCACAGCGCGACGCGGCGCCGCTCGCCGCCGGAGAGCACGTCGACGACCTGGTCGGGGTCGGGGCAGCGCAGCGCGTCCATGGCCTGCTCGAGCTGCGAGTCGAGGTCCCAGGCGCCGCGGTGGTCGAGCAGCTCCTGCAGCTCGCCGGCCTCGGCCATGAGGGCCGCGTCGTCGTCGCCGCCCATGAGGCCCCAGATCTCGTTGAACCGGTCGATCATCGCCTTCGTGTCGGCGACGGCCTCCTCGACGTTCTCGAGCACCGTCTTGCCCTCGGTCAGCGGCGGCTCCTGCAGCAGGATGCCGACCGTGGCGTCCTTCTGCAGCACCACGTCACCGTTGTCGGGCTGCTCGAGCCCGGCCATGATCTTGAGCAGCGTGGACTTCCCGGCGCCGTTGGGCCCGACCACACCGATCTTCGCGTCGGGGAAGAACGACATCGTCACGTTGTCGAGCACGAGCTTGTCGCCCAGCTTCTTGCGGACGTTGTGCATGGTGAAGATGAACTCGGCCACGGTTTCCTCTCGGCGGGTGCGACGGCTCGTCCAACGGCCCGGCTGGTCGGGCGGGGGACGAGAGCCCGGACCATGATACTCACCAGGTGTCGACCCAGCACCTCGGTCGGCGGCGGGGCGGCGGCGTACGGCGGTCCCGTGCGACCCGGGGCTGCGGGGCGGGCGCGGCTCAGCGTCGCCGCAGCACCACCACGGCGGCCGCCGTCGCCGCCGTGGCTGCGGCAGCCGCCGCCGCTGCCGCTGTCGCGCGCAGCGACGGCCCGACGCGGCGCGGGTAGCGCTCGAACCCGATCCGCAGCGCCGGGGCCCCGCCACGGGGGTCGCCCACCGGCTCGACGAACGTGACCTCGCCGTGGGGACCTTCGTACGCGTAGAGCCCGCCGCCGGCGTCGCGGAGCACGGTGCCGTGGCGGGTGGGTCCCACGAGGGTGCGCAGCCAGACCTGGCCGTCGCGCTCGCCCAGCTCCACCTCGGCAAGGTCGAGCCAGAACCGTGCAGCGAGGTTGAGGTGCCGCGACGGGGCGCCGTAGCGGCCGAGCAGACGGGCGCCCGCGGCGGCGGCGACGGCCGGCATCGAGCGGAGCTCGGCGGCGCGGGAAGGGCGGCCCGTGAGCGCCCGCAGGGTCTCCACGGCGACCCCGTGCGGCACCTGCTGGTCGCAGCCGGTGAACGCGAGGGCCGCCACCTCGGCCTCGGGCGCCGCGAGGAGGGAGGAGAGGAACCCGGCCCACCCGCCGTCGTGCCCTGCCACGGCCAGACCCGCCTCCTGTCCCAGCCACAGGCCGAGCCCCATCCGGGGGTGGCGGGGGTCGACGTGCTCGTCGGGCGCCGTCATGAGCGCGAACGTCCGCTCGTCGAGCACCCGGCCGACCCGGTTGCCGCCGCGGCCGAGGATCGCGGCGGCGAGCTGCGCCATCTCGGTCACGCTCGCGTAGAGGTTGCCCGCCGGGTAGGGAGCGACCTCCCAGTGCGGCACCGGCCGCCACGTGGTGCCCCGCCTGACGTAGCCGACGGCGAGCCGCTCGGCGAGGCGGGGCGTGAGGCGGAAGCTCGCGTGCGTCATGCCGAGCGGGCGCAGCACCTCGTCGGCGGCGTACGCGCCGAACTCCCGCCCCGTCAGGTCCGCCACGAGCAGCCCGAGGATCCCGAAGGCGTGGTTGGCGTACGTCCACGCCTCGCCCGGGGCCCGGCTGGTGCGCAGCCCGTCGCGGTAGTAGGCCGCCAGGTCCGGCAGCGACCCGTGGGGCGGCACCGCGAGACCCACGAACGGCCCCACGGCGAGGTCGCCCAGCCGGCGCAGCTCCCCGATGCCCGAGGTGTGGGTGAGCAGGTGCCGCACGGTGATCGGCGGGGCGCCAGGCACCGTGCAGGTGACCGACGCCGAGCGCAGGTGCGCGGCGAGGGGGTCGTCGAGACCCATGCGGCCGCGCTCCACCTGCTGCAGCACGGCGATCGCCGTGACGACCTTCGAGATCGAGCCCACCCGGTAGACCGTCTCCGGGGAGGGGGCGGCGTCGCGGCGCAGGTCGGCGCGGCCTCGCGCGGCGAACTCCGCCAGCCCGTCACGGTCGACGACGGCAGCGGCCAGGCCTGGGACCCGAACCGCACCCACCCCGCTCGCGATACCGGTGGCGAGGGCGTCAGCGGCCGAGGGGGCAGCGACAGCGATCATCTCCCCAGGGTGCACCGCGCCCCCAACAGGCCGGGGCGGACCGACCCGGCGTACGGGCGGCGCCCCGCTCAGGCCTGACGGGCCCGGATCCGGAACCGCTTGGCGGTGAGGCGTACGGGACCGCCGGCGGCGTCGTCGTGGATGCGGCGGAGCACCGCGGCGTAGCGTCCGACCTCGAAGTCGTCGGGCACGTCCCACGGCACGAGCGCCCAGTAGGCGACGAGGGCGTCGACGTCG
>JBHAES010000388.1:0-8458 GCA_041855725.1 Actinomycetota bacterium | reverse complement strand
GCCCTGCTCCACGACCGCATGACCGAGGTCGCCCTGCCCACCCGCGAGGCCACCCTCGCGCTGTTCGACGAGCCGCTGCCCGAGCCGATGGCCCACGTCCCGGTGCTCACCGAGGGGCGGCAGGCCATCGAGGCCGCCGACGCCGAGTTCGGGCTGGCGCTCTCGGGCGACGAGATCGACTACCTCGTCGACGCGTTCACGGCCCTGCGCCGCGACCCGACCGACGTGGAGCTCATGATGTTCGCCCAGGCCAACTCCGAGCACTGCCGCCACAAGATCTTCAACGCCTCGTTCGTCATCGACGGCGAGCCGCAGGCCGGCTCGCTGTTCCAGATGATCCGCCACACCGAGCAGGTGTCGGGCGCGGGCACGGTCGTCGCCTACCGCGACAACGCGTCGGTGATGACCGGCGGCCGGCGGCAGCGGTGGGTGCCACAGCGCCCCGACGCGCCGTCACCGTACGAGGCCCGCGACGAGGACGTCCACGTGCTCATGAAGGTCGAGACCCACAACCACCCGACGGCCATCTCACCGTTCCCGGGCGCCGCCACCGGGTCCGGCGGCGAGATCCGCGACGAGGGGTCCACGGGCCGGGGCTCGGCACCGAAGGCGGGGGTGACCGGGTTCGCCGTCTCCAACCTGCGGCTGCCGGGCACCGACGAGCCGTGGGAGACCGACAGCCGTCCGGGGCCCGACCACCTGGCCACCCCGCTCGAGATCATGCTCGAGGGCCCGATCGGCGCCGCCGCCTTCAACAACGAGTTCGGCCGCCCCGGCCTGGGCGGCTTCTTCCGCGTGTTCGAGCAGACGGTGGCCGGGGTGCCGCGCGGCTACCACAAGCCGATCATGAGCGCCGGCGGGCTGGGCACCATCACCGCCGACCACACCGACAAGGTCACGTTCGGTCCCGGGACGCTGCTGGTGCAGATCGGCGGCCCCGGCATGCGGATCGGCATGGGCGGGGGCGCGGCGTCGTCGCTGGCGGCCGGCGCCAACGCGGCCCACCTCGACTTCGACTCGGTGCAGCGCGGCAACCCCGAGATGCAGCGCCGCGCCCAGGAGCTCATCAACCACTGCCGCAACCTGGGGGCCGACAACCCGATCCTCGCCATCCACGACGTGGGCGCCGGCGGGCTGTCCAACGCGTTCCCCGAGCTCGTCGACGGCGCCCACCTGGGCGCCCGGTTCGACCTCACCGCGGTGCCGCTCGAGGAGTCAGGGCTGGCGCCGAAGGAGGTGTGGTGCAACGAGAGCCAGGAACGCTACGTGCTGGCCATCGCCCCCGACCACCTGCCCCGGTTCGCCGCGCTCGCCGCGCGGGAGCGCTGCCCGTACGCGGTCGTCGGCGTCGCCCGCGACGGCGGCCGGCTCGTGCTGGCGCCCGGCCCCGACGACGTCCCGGGCGCCGACCTGCCCATCGACATGCCGATGGAGGTGCTGCTGGGCAAGCCGCCCCGCATGACCCGCGACGTGCAGCGGGTCCACCGTACGGGCACCCCGTTCGATGCGGCCACGGTCGACGTGCGCCGGTCCGCGTACGCGGTGCTGCGTCACCCGAGCGTGGCGAGCAAGCGCTTCCTCGTCACGATCGCCGACCGTACGGTGGGCGGACTGAGCCACCGCGACCAGATGGTGGGCCCGTGGCAGGTCCCGGTCGCCGACGTGGCGGTGACGCTGGCCGACTTCGTCTCCGACCAGGGCGAGGCGATGGCCACCGGCGAGCGCACCCCGCTGGCGGCGCTGGACGCGCCCGCGTCGGGCCGGATGGCCGTCGGCGAAGCCCTCACGAACCTGCTCGCCGCCGGCGTCACGCTGCCGTCGGTGAAGCTGTCGTGCAACTGGATGGCGGCCTGCGGCGAGCCCGGCGAGGACGCCGCCCTCTACGACACGGTGCGCGCGGTCGCGCTCGAGCTGTGCCCGGCGCTGGGCGTGGGCGTGCCCGTGGGCAAGGACTCGCTGTCGATGCGCACCCGCTGGGTCGACGCCGACGGGGAGCGCCGCGAGGTGATCTCGCCGGTGTCGCTCGTGGTGACCGCGTTCGCGCCGGTGCCCGACGTGCGCACCACCCTCACCCCCCGGCTGCGCGGCGGCGACACCGCGCTGGTGCTCGTGGACCTGGGCGCGGGCCGCGACCGGCTGGGCGGCTCGATCCTGGCCCAGGTGAACGGGTCGTTCGGCGCCGAGGTGCCCGACCTCGACGACCCGGGCCGCCTCACCGCGCTCGCCTCGGTGCTGACGGCGTGGCGCGGCGGCGGGCTGTCGGCCTACCACGACCGCTCCGACGGCGGCCTGTGGGCGACGACGGTGGAGATGGCGCTGGCCGGCGCGACGGGGGTCGACCTCGACGTACGCGACGTGGCCGAGCTGTTCAGCGAGGAGCTCGGGGTGCTGCTCGAGGTGCCGGCTGGCCGGGTCGACGCGCTGCTCGCCGACCTCGACGCCGCGGGCCTGGGCGCCATGAGCCGGGTCGTGGGCCGGCCCAACGGCGAGCGTCGGGTCCGGGTCCGGGCGGCGGGGGAGCCGCTGCTCGACGAGCCGCTGCGCGACCTGGGCCAGGCGTGGGACGAGGTGTCGTGGCGCATCAGCCGGCTGCGCGACAACCCGGCCTGCGCCGACGCCGAGCACGACGCGTTCGCCGCCGACGACGACCCCGGCCTGCACGAGCACCTGCCGGCGGACCTGGCCCGGCCGGCGGTGGCGCCGCTGCTCACGGCCCGGCCCCGGGTGGCGGTGCTGCGCGAGCAGGGCGTGAACTCGCACGTCGAGACCGCCTGGGCGTTCCACCGCGCCGGGTTCGAGGCGGTCGACGTGCACATGAGCGACCTGCAGGCCGGCCGCGCCGACCTCGCCGGGTTCCAGGGGCTGGTCGCCGTCGGCGGGTTCTCGTACGGCGACACCCTCGGCGCGGGGGAGGGGTGGGCCCGGTCGGTGCTGTTCGACCCGCGGCTCACCACGATGTTCGGCGACTTCTTCGCCCGCGGCGACACCTTCGGCCTCGGCATCTGCAACGGCTGCCAGATGTTCGCGGCCGTCGCCTCGCTGGTGCCGGGCGCCGACGCGTGGCCCCGGTTCGTGCGCAACGCCTCCGAGCAGTACGAGGCGCGGCTGTCGCTCGTGGAGGTGCTGGACTCGCCGTCGTTCTTCCTCTCCGGGCTGGCCGGGGCGCGGCTGCCGATCGCCGTGGCGCACGGCGAGGGCCGCGCCGACTTCTCCCGCCAGGGCGACCCCGACCGGGTGGTACGGGCGGCCCGCTTCGTCGACCACCACGGGCGGGTCACCGAGCGCTACCCGTTCAACCCGAACGGGTCACCCGACGGGCTCACCGCCGTGACCACCCCCGACGGCCGGTTCACCGCGATGATGCCGCACCCCGAGCGGGTGCTGCGCCGCCTCCAGATGTCGTGGGCGCCCGACGGCAGCACCGGTGACAGCCCCTGGCTGCGGATCTTCCAGGCCGCCCGCGGGCGGGTCGGCTGACCGCACGACCCGGTCGCCAGCACGCCTCGTCCGGTGGAGGGCCGGCACCGGCGATGATCGTCGCCTTGTCGGACCGGAGCACCTCGAGGACGCCGTCGTCGACGGCGTCGCGCAGCCGCTTCTTGCTGCCGAAGTGGTGGATGACAAGGCCGGGAGAGACGCCGGCATGTGAGGCGACCTGTCGGATCGTCGTCTTGTCGAACCCCTGGGTGCCGAGCAGCTCCAGGGCCGCCAGGCGGATCCGCGCCCAGGGGCAGGAGGATCAGCAGGGTCTGAACTCACGTTCAGCACGCTGAACGTCCGTTCTGGCTGGGGTCAACCCCCTGGCGGCGTCATCTCCCGTGGCGTGACAGGGTCGCCGCTGGGGTCCGACCCGTGCAACCTGCGGCCAGCGTCCGGCCCGTCCGGGCGACCGGGCGGGGGCCCGGGCCGAGGGTCGGCGGCTACGGGGTGTAGTACCCGGCCAGGTCGACGACCACGTGAGCGCTCGCCGGTGACCGTTGCGCGATGGCGACGGCGCCGTCGGCGCCGAGGAGCACCTGGGTCAGGTTCGGGACCGTCTGGGCGGGCACGTAGTTGAGCACCGACGCCGTGGGGCGCTCCTGGTCGGCCGGGTGGACGGCGATGAAGCCGGGGGCGCCGGGCTCGGTGACGGTGACGTTGAGGGCGACCGCGGACGCCTTCAGATCGGCGAGGTCGAGCCGGTGCGTCCCCCAGGCTGGCACCGCGGCGCGGTCCCGGGTGTCGAGCAGCCGCCGGGGGGTGACCGGGACGAACCCGCCGTGCATGGTGACCGTGCCGCCGATCGCGTACGCGCTGACGTCGACGACGACGTGCACGGTGCCCGGCGACCCGTTGCGGATCCGGACCTTCCCGCCCTCGCCGAGGGTCAGCCACGCCGCGTTCGCGACGGTCTGACGGCCGCTGAAGTTGACGTTCGACGCCAGCGGCAGCCCCTGCCCGGCGGGGTAGCCGGCGAGCCAGCCGGGATGGGCCGGCTCGGTCACCGTGAGGTTCACGAACGCGGCCGCGGCGTCGGCGGGCACCTGGTGCCGCCCGGCGATCGGCACCTCCAGGTCGGCGCCAGGGGCGACCGCCACCGACGCGCGGGTGTCGACGAGGCGGGCCGGGACGATCGAGACGACCGTCCCCGGCGTGGGCTGCGCCGCGGGGGCTCGGTAGTAGCCCATGAGGTCGACCACCAGGTGGGTCGCCGTGGACGCCTTGAGGCTGATGGTCCCGTCGTCACCGATCGCCACGATCGCGTGGTTGGGCACGTTCATGCCCCGGACGGGGTTCAGGTTCGAGCTGGCCGGCTGCGGCCCCCCGGTCGGCCACGCGATCACGAACCCGTCGTCGCGGGTCTCGGTCGACGTGATGTTGAGCGCCACCCCGCCCGCGTCGGCCGGGATCGGGTCGACCCCCCGCAGCCGCAGCGTGATCGTCTGCCCGGCGGCGAGCTGCTGGGTCTGCCGGGTGTCGAGCAGCCGCTTCGGGGTGACCGCCACGAAGCCGCCCGGGTCGGCGCCCGCGGGTGCGGCCGGTGCTGCGGTGTTCGCGAAGACGAGGCCGTCGACCGGCTGGCCGTCGCGGTGCCACGCGGCGGTGGCCACCAGGGCGTCGGCGCCGGGCTGCTCGGTCACGGTCACGGTGAGCCGCAGGGGGGCGTCGTAGGTCACGTCCGAGCGGCGCGCCACCTGGGCGACCACGAACTCGTAGGTCCCGGGGGCGGTGAACCGCCAGCTGCCCAGGTCGAGGTGGCCGTCGGGGCCGACGGGGACCTCGCCGTCAGGCACCCCGTCGACGGGGTCGTTCCCGGCGTCGGGTTCCACCGTGACCGCGACGTCGCCGGCGGCGACCGTTCTCGGCTGGCCGTCCTGGGTGAGCGTCACCCGTCCCGTCACCGGCAACCGGGCCGCGGTGTCGGCCGCCTCCAGCCGCCACGTGCCCGTCGCGTCCTTCACCAGCCGGTAGGGGGCGCCCTCCGGCAGCAGCCGCACCGGCACGTCGAGCGGCGTACCCGTGACGAGGTAGGTCTTGCCGACGTGCTTGCGGTAGTCGAAGTCGCGGCGGTAGACCTCGTAGGACACCGTGACCTCGGTGGCGGTGGACTCCAGCGACGCCTCGTCGCCGATGCGGACCAGGCCCGCGCCCCGCACCGAGCGGGTCGAGGTGACGGTGGTGCCGAGGTCGAGCACCCCGCCGGCCTCGACCACCAGCTCGTCGCCCACGACGAGCCGGCGGTCGCTCTCGGCGAGCACCAGGCGGGCACCCGTGGCCACCACGAGGTCGTCGACGTCGTCGACGCTCACCCCGCTCAGGGCGACGTCGCGGAAGGTCACCGACCGTTCACCGGCCCCCGCCGGCCGGGCCGGGTTGCGGAAGCGGGTCACGAACTGGGACGCGGTGACCACCTCGACCGCACCGGTCTGGGCGGTGGTGGCCGGGGCCAGGTGGATGCCGTCCTCGACCCGGACGGCTCGGCTGTCCAACTCGATCCGGACGGGCGTGGCGGAGTCGGTGTCGAGGTCACCGGCCGTGATGGACGCGAACCGGGTCTCGTCGGTGGCGCCCGTCACCGTCAGGCGCGCCCAGGGGCCCGACGCGCGGCTGCCCCTGGTGCCGGTGACCACGTGGGGACGCCGGCCCGGCGCGCTGATCCGGGTGGTGACCTGGTCGAGCACCACGGTGTGACCCCCCAGGTAGATCGTGCCGGAGGCCCCACCGTCCTTCATGAGGGTGAGGTTGACGCGGCGCAGCGTCACGTCGGCGGCCAGCTCGAGGTCGTGGCCCCGCAGCCGCAGCGTGTGCCCGCCGCCGTCGATCGTCACCGCCGTGTCGACCACCACCGAGGCGCCGGCCCCGGTGACGGTGACGTCCTCGGCCAGCCTGACCGTGTCGCCGGCGCGGGCGTTCGCGAGGGCCGTCGCCAGGTTCTGGTACGGGTCGGCCTCGGTGCCGGAGCCGGAGGTGTCGCCCTCGAGACCGTTGCGCACCCACAGGTCACGGCCGGCCGGCGGGAGGTGGACCGGCTGGCGGAAGTCGTCGGTGCCGGTGAGGTAGGCACGGAAGATCCGGTGCTTGAGGTCGTCGACGGCCCGGACGCCCTGCGTCGTGTCGAAGACCCCGCTGCTCAGGTTGGCGGCCAGGCGGGACACGTCCTCACGCACCGCCTGGTCCATCGCGGCCTGCATCTCGGCGTGGCCGGCGAACCCGGCGGCCGGCTTGAGCCGGTCGAGGCTCGCGGCACGCTGGGCGTACATGGCCTTCTTGAACGCCGCCAGGCTGCCGCCGTGCTCGGGCATGATCGCGGCCAGCGCCGCGGCGTCGTCGGGGTGCTGTCCCGAGGCGTACGCCACCAGGCCCCGCTGCCAGCCGTACTCGGCCGCCAGCTCGTGGGCGTAGCGGCGGAACAGGAAGTCGCCGACCGCCTGCCGGTCGTTCTGCAGGCCGGCGTACACCGGCTGGTACAAGGGCACCACCAGGTAGTCGTTCGACGTCAGCACCTGGACCGCGCTGCCCCGGCCCTTGGCGACGAGCCGCCCCGCGACGATCCCCTGGTCGACCAGCTGGTCGAGGGTGGTCAGCGCGGCCGCCTCCGCCGTCGAGATGCGCTCGAAGGACTCCACCTGGCCGTTCGCCTCGGACGGGTCGGGCACGAGGCGCACCCGGTTGAAGGCGACCTGCTTGTCGGCCGGCCCCAGCGCCAGCGTCGCCCGGGCCTCCATCACCTCCAGCGAGTAGACCACGTCCATCAGACCGTGCAGGTACTGCTGGATGTCGGCGGGACCGGCGAACCGGCTCGGTGAGGCGTTCTGGACGCGGCCGGCCCCCAGCTCGTACGCGGTGTTGAGGTTGAAGAACGGCCGGTAGGGTGACGCGCCGCCGTCGGAGGGCTGGGTGTTGTCGACCGACTCGAACAGGCCGCGGGCGTAGGCCTCGACGGGCATCCCGGTGCGGCGGCCGTGCCCGTCGAGCCACACCGAGGAGTCGAAGATGTGGGTGGTCTCGTGGGTGAAGGTGTCGACGCCCTCGCCGCTGAGTGCCTCGTTGACCCCGAGCACCACGCTGCGGTCCACCGGGCTGGCCTGGCCGCCGATGAACCGGTACGGCCCCCACATCCCCAGCGGGTCGAAGAACTCCCGGACGGCCACGTCGGCGTCGGGACCCGAGCGGGGCGACCACCGTTTCGCCGCGGTGTCGTGGGCGGCGTCCTTGGGGTGCTTGAGCATGCCGTCGGTGACGACCACGACGCGGCCCTGCAGACCGCCCGGCGTCGCCGAGGTCCGGTGCCAGAAGTCCATGAACGCCTGCTGGGCCCGGGCGGTCTGCTCCAGGCGCGCCCGGAAGCCGGGGTCGTCGGCGCCGCCGTACCCGGCGGTGAGGCCGTAGGTGACCGCGTGGTCGACGCTGATGACGTACACGCTGGGCGAGCTCAGCGCCAGCAGCGGCAGCAGGTGGCCACGCAGCCGGTCGTCGGCCGCCATCGTGTCGAGCAGCGACGTCGCGCCTGCCTCGTGCACGACCGCCCGGGAGCGGGCCCGGAACCAGGCCGAGGGCGTGGTGTGCGGCTCGTGGCGGGCGACCAGCTGCGACACCCAGTCGGTGACGCTGGCGCCGGTGGGGTGGACACGCTGGGAGAAGGTGGTGGCCGAGAAGCCGGCGCCCGCCTGGGCGTGGGTCATGCTGCCGATCTGCAGCAGCCGCGTCAGCGGGGTCCCGGCGCTGGTGCCGAAAGCGGCCTGCGGGTCGAACAGGATCACGTCCTTGGCCGCCCGGCCGCCGACCTCGAAGTCGTAGTAGCGCTCCAGGTAGGTCAGGCCGAGCAGGATCTGCTTGGCGTTGCCGCGCAGCACGTCGGCGGTGACGAAGGGAGTCGCCTCCACGACGCGGCGCACCCGCCGGTCCAGGTCGGCGTGCACGACGTCGAAGTCGGAGCGCAGGCCCAGCCGGTCCATGGCCACGGTGCGCAGCGCGGCGG
>JBHAES010000387.1:0-6061 GCA_041855725.1 Actinomycetota bacterium | reverse complement strand
TCCAGCCACCGCCCCCCGGTGGCCAGCAGCCGGGCACCGCTCGCCTCGTCCCACAGCATCGTCGCTCCCCTCGTCGGCTGCGACGCTACCGGTGGCCGCGCCCTGCCACCAGGTCAGGGGCCCGGCCGGTGTCAGAGGTTGTAGCCGATGGCGCGCAGCTGCTCGACGCCGTCGGGGGTGATCGACTCCAGGGTCCACGGCGGCAGCCACACCCAGTTGATCGTGACGCTGGTCACCAGGCCGTCGAGGGCGGCCTGCGTGTCGTACTCGATCCGGTCGGTGAGCGGGCAGGTCGGCGACGTGAGCGTCATGTCGATGGTGGCGTTGAGCTCGTCGTCGAGGTGGATGCCGTAGACGAGGCCGAGGTCGACCACGTTCACCATCAGCTCCGGGTCGACGACGTCCTTCATGGCCTCCTCGACGTCGGCCACGGTGGTGCGCAGCTCGTCGTCGGTGCCCGGCAGCGGGTCACGGACGAGGTCGGAGGGACGCACCACGGGCTCGGACCTGGGGTCGTCGGTCGGGCGGTCGGGGTCGGTCATGCGGGTCCTCCTGGTCGGGCCTGGGCTCTCAGCAGGGCGTCGCGCAGGGCGGCCCAGCCGAGCATGGCGCACTTGACGCGCCCTACGAACCTGGCCACCCCCTCGAACGCGACGGCGTCCTCATAGGTGTCCTCGTCGAGGTGCACGGTGCCGTGGCCCTGGATCATCGCCTGGAAGCCGTCGTGCAGCTCCAGCGCCCGGTCGGGCGTCGCACCGATCACGAGGTCGCTCATCACCGACGTCGACGCCTGCGAGATCGAGCAGCCGACCCCGTCGTAGGACACGTCGGCCACGACCCCGTCGGCGAGGGCGACGCGCAGCGTCAGCTCGTCGCCGCACGACGGGTTCACGTGGTGCACCTCGGCGTCGTACGGGTCGCGCAGCCCGCTGTGGTGCTTCTCGCGGTAGTGGTCGAGGATGATCTCCTGGTACAGCTGCTCGACGCTCATGACCCTCCCCTCGGTGCGGCCCCGGCGACGGGACGGGCCTTCGTCCGACCGGTGAAGAACGCGTACGTGTGGTCGAGCGCGTCGGCGAGCCGGTCGATCTCGTCGGTGGTGGTGTAGAGGTACGACGAGGCCCGGATGCTGGACTGCACCCCCAGCCGCTCGTGCAGCGGCCTGGCGCAGTGGTGCCCGCCGCGGACGGCGACCCCGGACGCGTCGAGCAGCTGCATCACGTCGTGCGGGTGGATGTCGCCCAGCGTGAACGCGATCGACCCGCCCCGGTCGACGGGCTCGGCGGGCCCGAGGATGCGCACGCCCGGCACCTCGCGGAGCCGGGCGAGGGCGTGGGCGGTGACGTCGCGCTCGTGGGCTGCGATGCGCTCGAGGCCCACCTGGCAGAGGTAGTCGACGGCGGCGCCCAGGCCCACCGCCTCGGCGATCGGCGGGGTGCCGGCCTCGAAGCGGTGCGGCGGCCCGGCGTACGTGGAGCCCGTCATGGTCACGACCTCGATCATCTCGCCGCCGCCGAGGAACGGTGGCAGCGACGCGAGCAGGTCGAAGCGCCCCCAGAGCACCCCGATGCCGGTCGGGCCGCACATCTTGTGGCCGGTGAACGCCACCAGGTCGGCCCCCAGGTGCGTCACGTCGGTGGGCAGGTGCGGCACGCCCTGGGAGGCGTCGAGCACCACGACGGCCCCCATCGCGTGCGCCCAGGCGGCGATCTCGGCGACCGGGGTGACGGTGCCCAGCGTGTTGCTCACCCAGGTGAACGCGACCACCTTCGTGCGCTCGTTGACGAGCCCCTCGGCGCGGGCGGCGTCGAGGTCGAGCCGGCCCTCGTCGGTGACGTCGAACCACCGCAGCGTGGCGCCGGACCGCTCGCAGGCCAGCTGCCACGGCACGAGGTTGGAGTGGTGCTCCATGACGGTCACCACCACCTCGTCGCCCGGTCGCAGCCTCGTGCCGAGGGTGTGGGCGGCCAGGTTGAGCGCCTCGGACGCGTTCTTGGTGAACACGATCTCCTGCGGCCGGGCGGCGCCCACGAACGCCGCCACGGTGGCGCGCGCCCCCTCGAAGGCCTCGGTGGCCTCGGCGCCGAGCTCGTGCATGGCGCGGGCGACGTTGGCGTTGTGGTGCAGCAGGTGCTCGGCCATCGCGTCCACCACCACCTGCGGCTTCTGCGAGGTGTTGGCGCTGTCGAGGTAGGTCAGCGGCTTGCCGCCACCCACCTCGCGGGCGAGGATCGGGAAGTCGCGCCGGACCTGCTCGACGTCGTACGGCTGCCCGGTCACGCTGACGCGGCCGCCTTCACGTACGACTCGTAGCCCGACTCCTCCAGCCGGTCGGCGAGCTCGCGGCCGCCCTGGGCGGCGACCCGGCCGTCGACGAAGACGTGCACGAAGTCGGGGTCGATGTAGCGCAGGATCCGGGTGTAGTGCGTGATGAGCAGCACCCCGCGGTCGCCCTTGGCGATGTAGCGGTTCACCCCCTCGGACACGATCCGCAGCGCGTCGATGTCGAGACCCGAGTCGGTCTCGTCGAGCACCGCGAACCTGGGGTCGAGCAGCTCGAGCTGCACGATCTCGTTGCGCTTCTTCTCCCCGCCCGAGAAGCCCTCGTTGACCGAGCGGGCGGCGAACGAGCGGTCGAGCTGCATGCGGTCGAGGGCCGCGTCGACCTCCTTCACCCAGGTGCGCACCTTCGGGGCCTCGCCCGCGACGGCGGTCTTCGCCGTGCGCAGGAAGTTCGCCACCGACACCCCTGGCACCTCGACGGGGTACTGCATCGCCAGGAACATGCCCGCCCGGGCCCGTTCGTCGGCGGTGAGGCCGGTGAGCTCGACGCCGTCGAGGGTCACCGACCCCTGGGTGATCGTGTAGCGGGGGTGGCCGGCGATCGCGTAGGCGAGGGTCGACTTGCCCGACCCGTTGGGGCCCATGATGGCGTGCGTCTCGCCGGGTCGCACGACGAGGTCGACGCCCTTGAGGATCGGCTTGGGGCCGGCCTCGGTCTCCACGCTCACGTGCAGGCCCGAGATCACAAGCCCCGTCGCGGCGGTGTCGGTCATGTCAGCTCTCCTCTGGTGCGATGGGGTTGTCCGGGTCGACCTCGACGGTGCCGTCGACGACCCGGACGGGGTAGGTGGGGACCGGCCGGGTGGCCGGGGGGCCGTCGGGCCGGCCGGTGCGCAGGTCGAAGCGGGCCCCGTGGGCCCAGCACTCCAGCTCGCAGCCGACGACCTCGCCCTGTGACAGCGGGTAGTCCTGGTGGGAGCACAGGTCGCTGACGGCGAACCACTCCCCCGTCTCGGTCTGCGCGACCGCGACGGGGGTGCCGCCCGCGACGACGCCGGTCACGCCCCCGCGCGGCACGTCGGCGGCGGCGCCGACCGCCACGAAGGTCATGGCGCCACCGACTTCGCCAGCTCGGCCTCGACGGCCGCCGTCAGCCGCTCCTCGACCTCGCCCACCCCGATCTTGCCGATGATGCTCGCGAAGAATCCGCGGACGACCAACCGGCGGGCCTCGTCCTCGGGGATGCCGCGCGAGCGCAGGTAGAACAGCTGCTCGTCGTCGAAGCGGCCCGTGGTCGACGAGTGGCCGGCGCCGGCGATCTCGCCCGTCTCGATCTCGAGGTTGGGCACCGAGTCGGCGCGGCAGCCGTCGGTCAGCACGAGGTTCTTGTTGGCCTCGTACGTGGCGATCTGCTCGGCGGCCTTGCGGATCAGCACGTCGCCGACCCACACCGCGTGCGCCCCCTGGCCCTGCAGGGCGCCGCGGTAGTCGACCTCGCTGCGGGTGTGGGGGGCGTTGTGGTCGACGAACAGGCGGTGCTCGATGTGCTGCCCCGCGTCGACGAAGTAGAGCCCGTACAGCTCGGCCGCCCCCCCGGGGCCCGCGTAGTCGAGGGTGGTGCCCATGCGGACGAGGTCGCCGCCCAGGCTCACCGCGACGTGCTTGACCCTTGCGTCGCGGCCGACGCCGAGGTGGTGGTGGGCGAGGTGCACGCTGTCGTCGGCCCAGTCCTGCACCGACACGACGGTGACGTCGGCGCCGTCACCGACGAGCACCTCGACCAGCGACGCCATCGTGGCCGACCCCTGGTGGCGCAGCACCAGGGTCACCGTGGCGTGGGCGCCCACCCGGACGGCGAGGTGGCTGGCCTCGACGGTCTCGGCGGTGGCGCCGGCGAGGTCGATGACGACCGGCTCGGCCGGGCGCGCGGCGGCTGCCACGTCGACGGTGAGGGAGGTGGGGAGCTCGGCGAGGATGCGGGCGGTCGTCCGGTCGGTGGGCACGTAGCCCGACACGCCCCGCCACGCGGCGAGGGCGTCGCCCGTCACCTCGGCGACGGTGACCCCGGCCGGCTCGTTCCACGTGCCCGCCGTGGCCGGCTGGAACGGCGCGTCGGCGTGCAGGCCCCGCAGCCGCCGCAGCGGGGTGAACCGCCACACCTCCTCGCGGCCCGTCGGCACCGGGTGGTCGGCCACGTCGTACGACGGGGTCGGGTGCAGGTGCGACTCGATGGTCTCGGCGGCCGCCCGGACGGCGGTCGGGTCGCTGGGCGTGGTGGTGGCCGTCATCAGCCCACCGCTCCTTCCATCTGCAGCTCGATCAGGCGGTTCAGCTCGAGGGCGTACTCCATGGGCAGCTCGCGCGCGATCGGCTCGATGAAGCCGCGCACGATCATGGCCATCGCCTCGTCCTCGGCCAGGCCGCGGCTCATGAGGTAGAACAGCTGGTCGTCGGAGACCTTCGACACGGTCGCCTCGTGGGCGAGCGACACGTCGTCCTCACGCACGTCGACGTAGGGGTAGGTGTCGGAGCGGGAGATCGTGTCGACCAGCAGCGCGTCGCACTTCACCGACGACGCCGAGTGGTGCGCCCCCTCCTGCACCTGCAGCAGGCCCCGGTAGCTGGTGCGCCCGCCGCCGCGCGCCACCGACTTGCTGATGATCGACGACGACGTGTGCGGGGCGCAGTGCACCATCTTGGAGCCGGCGTCCTGGTGCTGGCCCTCGCCGGCGAACGCGATCGAGAGGGTCTCGCCGCGGGCGCGCTCGCCCATGAGGTAGACGGCCGGGTACTTCATGGTGACCTTCGACCCGATGTTGCCGTCGATCCACTCCATCACCCCGCCCTCGGCGCAGGTGGCGCGCTTGGTGACGAGGTTGTAGACGTTGTTCGACCAGTTCTGGATCGTCGTGTAGCGCACCCGCGCGTTCTTGCCCACGATGATCTCGACCACCGCCGAGTGCAGCGAGTCCGACGAGTAGATCGGGGCGGTGCAGCCCTCGACGTAGTGCACGTAGGAGCCCTCGTCGGCGATGATCAGGGTGCGCTCGAACTGGCCCATGTTCTCGGTGTTGATCCGGAAGTAGGCCTGCAGCGGGATCTGCACGTGCACGCCCGGCGGCACGTACACGAACGACCCGCCGGACCACACGGCCGTGTTGAGGGCGGCGAACTTGTTGTCGCCGACGGGGATCACGGTGCCGAAGTACCGCTCGAAGATCTCGGGGTGCTCCTTGAGGCCGGTGTCGGTGTCGAGGAAGATGACGCCCTGGCGCTCGAGCTCCTCGTTGATCTTGTGGTAGACGACCTCGGACTCGTACTGGGCGGCGACGCCGGCCACGAGGCGCTTCTTCTCGGCGTCGGGGATGCCGAGGCGGTCGTAGGTGTTCTTGATGTCGTCGGGCAGGTCCTCCCACGACTGGGCCTGCTTCTCGGTGGAGCGCACGAAGTACTTGATCGCGTCGAAGTCGATGTCGCCGAGCTCGGCGCCCCAGGTGGGCATCGGCTTGCGCTCGAACATCGACAGGGCCTTCAGCCGCCGCTCGAGCATCCACTGCGGCTCGTCCTTCTTGGCGGAGATGTCGCGGACGACGGCCTCGTCGAGGCCGCGGCGCGCCGAGGCGCCGGCGACGTCGGAGTCGTGCCAGCCGAAGCGGTAGCTGCCGAGGGCGGCGAGGTGCTCGTCCTGGGTGGCGCCGAGGCCGGGGGCCTGGCGCTGGTGGTCGGTCTGGGTCACGTCGACTCCTTGTCGGTGGTGGTGCGGCCCGTACGGGCGGGG
>JBHAES010000386.1:0-6152 GCA_041855725.1 Actinomycetota bacterium | reverse complement strand
CCCGACCCGTCGGCGTGGCCCCAGCCAGGGCCCTACCGCAGGGCGGCCCGCGACGACCGGTCGCACCTCGCCGGTGGCCCGGCGGCGCACCTGCTCGACGGCGCCACCTGGATCCGCTACCCCGAGGCCACCGTGCCCCCGGCGGGAGAGCGGCCGGCGTACGTGTTCGTCACCACCTTCACCACCGAGCCCGGCCAGGCGACCCTGCACGTCACCGCCCACGGCGTCTACGAGGCGTTCGTCAACGGCGTGCGCGTCGGCGACCGCGAGCTGACGCCGGGTTTCACCGCCTACCACACCACCGTGCTCGTCCAGTCGTACGACGTGTCCGGCCTCGTCCACGCCGGCGAGAACGAGCTGCGGCTGGTGCTCTCCGACGGCTGGTTCCGGGGCCGCCACGGCTACGGGCGCGTGCCCGACGGCTTCGGCACCGAGACGGCCGTGATCGCCCGCCTCGAGACGCCGACCGGGGACGTGGTCACCGGCACCGACTGGCGGGCCGCCCCGAGCGACATCGTCGCCGCCGACCTCATGGACGGCCAGCGCACCGACAAGCGTCTCCTGGGTCGCGAGGAGTGGGTGCCGGCGGTGGCGTCCGACGACCTGCTCACCACCGACCGCACCCGCCTCGACGTCGAGCTGGCGCCGCCGGTGCGCCGCACCCGTGAGTACCCGGCGGTGTCGGTCACCCGGCTGCCGAGCGGGCGCCAGATCGTCGACCTCGGCGTCAACACCAACGGGTGGGTGCGCCTCACCAACCTCGGCCCCGACGGCACCACCACGACCCTCACCCACGGCGAGCACCTCGACGCCGACGGTGACCTCACCATGGACCACCTCGCCGCCACAGACTTCGTCACCCAGACGCCCCACCCGACGGGGCAGGTCGACCAGGTGGTCTCCCGGGGCGTGCCCGGCGACGTGTTCGAGCCGCGCCACACCACCCACGGCTTCCGCTACGTGGCGGTCGACGGTCGCGACGACGACCTCGCCCCCGGCGACGTGACCGGCGTCGAGGTACGCACCGACCTGCGGCGCACCGGCTGGTTCGAGTGCTCGAACGCCGACCTCACCCGGTTCCACGAGATCGCCTACGACACCTGGCGGGCCAACACGTGCGACGTGCCGACCGACTGCCCCACCCGCGAACGGTCCGGGTTCACCGGCGACTACCAGATCTACGTGCACACCGCCGCCTACCTCGAGGACGTGCTCGAGTTCTCCCGGCGCTGGCTGCGCGGTGTGGCCGACGAACAGCTCGAGTCCGGCGTCGTCACCAACATCGCACCGGTCGGCGGTGTCGGCGAGGGCCCCGGGTTCTCGTTCGAGGGGTCCGCCGGCTGGGGCGACGCGGCGGCCATCGTGCCGTGGGAGCTGTACCTCACCTATGGCGACCCCACGGTGCTGGAGCAGTCGTACGCGACGATGAAGCGCTGGGTCGACTGGGCCGCCTGGTGCGCCCGGGAGCACCGGCACTGGACGAAGGACGGCGCCCCCGAGGGCCACCAGCGCTTCATCTGGGACACCGGGTTCCACTGGGGCGAGTGGCTCGAGCCGGGTGGCGGGTTCAACCCGCTCCAGGACAACGGCATCGTCGCCACCGCCTACCTCGCCCACTCCTCCCGCCTCGTCTCGTACGCGGCCACCGTGCTGGGCCGCATCGGCGACCGGGAGGCGTACGGGGAGCTGGCCCGGCTCGTCACCGAGGCGTGGCGGGCCGAGTACTGGCAGGGTGGTCGGCTCACGGTCGAGTCGCAGGCCAGCTACGTGCGGGGCCTGCGGTTCGGGCTGTTCCCGGAGGCCGACCGGGCGGTGGCTGCGGCCCGGCTGTCGCAGCTGGTGAGCGAGGCGGGCGACCATCTGTCGACCGGGTTCCTCGCCACGTCGATGCTGCTGCCCGTCCTGGCCGACGCCGGCTACGCCGACCAGGCCTACCGGGTGCTGCTGCGCGACGACGAGCCCGGCTGGCTCGTCATGCTGCGGCGCGGCGCCACCACGGTGTGGGAGAACTGGGACGGCGTGTCGGCCGATGGCGTGGCCAGCGCGTCGTTGTCGCACTACAGCAAGGGAAGTGTGATCACCTTCCTCCACGAGTACGTCGCGGGCCTGCGGCGCCTCGACGTCGGCTGGAAGCGGTTCCTCGTCAAGCCGGTCGTCGGGGGCGGGGTCACGTGGGCGAAGGCCGCGTACGAGGCGCCGGCCGGCCGCATCGAGGTGTCGTGGTGGCTCGACGGCGGCGTGCTCGAGGCCGACGTCACGGTGCCACCGGGTGCTACCGCAGTGGTCGATCTTCCCGGTGCCGGGCTCACCGAGCTGTCGGCCGGCACGCATCGGGTCCGCGGCCGGGTCTGAGCCGACGTCGCACGGCCGGTCCGTCCCGGTGGCGGCGGCCGCCGGGCCGGCAGGGGTCGCGCTGGGGCCCTGGTCGTGTCGCCCCAGCGGCCGCCCGGGGCAACGCGCGGTGAGGTCGCGCGTGGGGCATGGCAGGATGACCCTCATGAGCGAGACTCGGGAGGTGCTCACGTGGCAGGCGTTCGGTGACGCCACACGGGAGCTGGCGCAGATGGTGGTCGACTCAGGGTTCTATCCCGACCTGATGCTCTCGATCGCGCGAGGTGGCCTGTTCGCGGCGGGCGCGATGTCGTACGCGTTGGGTATCAAGAACCTGCACGTGATGAACGTGGAGTTCTACACCGACATCGACGAGCGGCTGCCGCTGCCGGTGGTGCTGCCGCCGGTGCCGCGGCAGGTCGACCTGTCGCAGAAGAAGGTGCTGGTGGTCGACGACGTGGCCGACACCGGCGGCACCTTGAAGCTCGTGGCGGACTTCTGCGCCGAGCACGTGGCCGAGCTGCGCACGGCCGTGATCTACGAGAAGCCGCACTCGATCGTGCACTGCGACTACGTGTGGCGCAAGACCGACCTGTGGATCGACTTCCCCTGGTCGAGCCAGCCGCCGCTGGTGTCGGGCGTGCAGCAGTGGTGACCCGCCCCGCGTGACCGAGGCTCGACCCGGAGGGCTGGTCCGGCCGCGGTCGCAGCCGGGTCGTCCGGGTCCAGGCGGGCCGGCGGCGCTGCTGGTGCGCAGTCATGAAAAGCCATGACGCTATTGCTGGCGTCACTGGCGTCACTGGCGTACACGGAAAGGGCTTTCTGTTCAGGAACTCTTCAGGAACCTCGGCAACTCGTGGCCCCAGGCGGGGTCGCTCATCTCTCTTCCCTAGCCTTCGGCCACTTGCTCCACCCTGGGGCACGTGAGAACGAGGGGAGTTCACATGACAGGGGCAGACCGTCGAGCAGGGCTGACGAGGAGGTCGGTCTTCATGCTGGCAGGGGTCGCGGGGCTGGCGGCGTGCGCTGACGTGGCCGACGAGCCCGCGTCGGGTTCGAGCGGCGGCAGCAAGGAGCTGGTGATCGGCATCCTGGCCGAGCCGATCTCGTGGAACCCGGCGCAGACCCACGTGGGGCACCTGCTCCAGCCCGTCCAGTTCGTCTACGACTCGCTGCTGCTGCGCAAGCCCGACGGCACGCTGGCGCCGATGCTGGCCACCAGCTGGACGTACACCGACGACGCCCAGACCACCCTCGAGCTGAAGCTGCGCACCGACGTCACGTTCTCCGACGGCGAGAAGTTCGACGCGGCCGCCGCCAAGGCCAACCTCGACTACTTCAAGCAGGCCAACGGCCGCCAGGTCGCGATGCTGCAGAACTTCGACTCGGCCACCGCCGTCGACGCCACGACGCTGCAGATCAAGCTCACGAAGGCCGACCCAGCCTTCGAGTACTACCTCAGCCAGGCGGCCGGGCTCATGGGCTCGCCGAAGGCGATCACCGGCAAGGAGATCGATCTCGTGCCGGTCGGCTCCGGCCCGTACGTCATGGTGAAGGCCGAGTCGGCCAAGGGCCAGCAGTACGTCTTCACCAAGCGTGACGGCTACTGGAACAAGGACCTGCAGCTGTGGGACAAGGTCACCCTCAAGTACCTCAACGAGATCACCGCACGCGTCAACGCGCTCACCACGGGCCAGGTCGACGCGGCGCTGCTCGACGCCAACACCCGCCAGCAGGCCGCCTCGGCCGGGCTCAAGGAGCTGTCGTGGCCGGTGGACTGGACCGGCCTGCTGCTGTTCGACCGCGACGGCAAGATCGTGCCCGCGCTCAAGGAGGTGAAGGTCCGCCAGGCGATCAACTACGCGATCGACCGCGAGGCGCTGCTGCGCAACGTCGCGCAGGGGGCCGGCACCGTCACCGCGCAGGTCTTCGGCCCTGAGTCCGGCTCCTACATCCCCGAGCTCGACACCATGTACACCTTCGACCAGGCCAAGGCGAAGGCGCTGCTGGCCGAGGCGGGCTACGCGGGCGGCTTCTCGATGCAGATGCCGCTGCTGCCCGGGCAGGAGCCGCTGATGAACTACGTCAAGCAGCAGCTGGGCGACGTGGGCATCCAGGTCGAGCTCGTCGCGGTGCCGGCGACCGACTACCAGGGCACCATCGCCAAGGGCACCTACCCGGCGGCGTGGTTCAACCTGTTCCAGGGCCCGACGTGGGTGGCGTGCAACCAGATGATCGTGCAGAACACGCTCTACAACCCGCTCAAGACCACCACGCCCGAGCTGCAGCGGCTGCTCGACGAGACCCAGGCGGCCGGTGCCCAGGTGGGCGAGAAGGGCAAGGCGGTCAACCGTTATGTCACCGAGAATGCCTGGTTCGTGCCGTTCTACCGGGTGAACCAGATGTACTTCTACAACGAGAAGAAGGTGAAGGTCACCCCGCAGGTGCAGATGGCCGTCCCGGCGGCCTACAACTACGCGCCGGCGTGATCGGAGTCTGAGCCGGTCAAGGCGGCGCATCCGGCGCCGCCTTGACCGTAGGCACCCAGGAAGGAGTTCCAAGCATGCTCAGATTCGTCGCCCGCCGCCTGCTGTCGGGCGTGGTGGCGCTCTTCGTGGTCGCCTGCCTCACCTTCGTGCTGCTCTACAGCACCAGCGGCAACGTGGCCCGCAACATCATGGGCGACCAGGCCTCCGAGGAGGCCGTGGCGCTCAAGGCCCACGAGCTCGGCCTCGACCGGCCCCTGCTCGTCCGGCTCGGTGACTGGCTCGGCGACGCGCTGCGGCTCGAGTTCGGCACCTCGTGGTTCACCAACGAGCCCGTGTTCACCGCGATCGGCAACCGGCTGCCCCTGACGCTCACCATGGTGGTCGTCGCGATCGTGCTCATCGCCGTCGTCGCGACCCTGCTGGGTGTCACGGCGGCGGTCAAGCGGGGGGCCGCCGACCGGGTGGTGCAGGTGATGGCAGTGCTCGCCGCCTCGATCCCCGGCTTCATCATCGGCATCGTGCTGGTGCTCGTGTTCGCGATCCAGATCCGCCTGTTCCCGGCCGTGTCGAGGATCGGGCCACGTTCGGGCGTCGCGGTGTGGGCGGCGTCGCTCACCCTGCCGATCATCGCCCTCGTGCTCAACGGCATCGCCAGCGCGGCCCAGCAGATCCGCAGCGCGTTCATCCGCCAGCTCGAGCAGGACTACGTCCGCACCCTGCGCTCGCGCGGCATCCCCGAGCGCGAGATCTTGTTCCGCCACGTGCTGCGGGCGGCGGCCCCCGCAGGTCTCACGGTGCTGAGCCTGCAGTTCATCGGCCTGCTCGGCGGCGTCGTGATCATCGAGTCGATCTTCGCGATCGCCGGCATGGGACGTCTCGCGGTCGACGCCACCACCCAGTCGGACCTGCCCATGGTCATGGGCGTCGTCATCTACTCCGTCGCCATCGTCGTCGTCGTCAACCTGCTGGTCGACATCGCCAACGGCTGGCTCAACCCGAAGGTGCGTGTGTCATGAGTGCCGTCGTCGACGACCGGGTGGGTCCGGCTCCCGCGGGGCAGACCGGTACGGTCAGGCGGGCCGGCCTGTGGGGGCGGCTGCTGCGCAACCCGATGGGGCTCGTCGCCGTCGTGCTGCTCACCCTCATCGTGCTGGCTGCGGTGCTCGCGCCGTGGCTGGCCCCGTACGACCCGACCCGGGCCACCAACAACGTGCTCACGGGTCCCACCGCGATCAACCTGCTCGGCACCGACTCCAACGGCCGCGACCTGCTCTCGCGGCTGCTGTTCGGGTCCCGCGGCACGCTCGTGTCGGCCGCGATCGCCGCATCGGT
>JBHAES010000385.1:0-17115 GCA_041855725.1 Actinomycetota bacterium | reverse complement strand
GGTGCCCGCGCCCTGCAGCACGTGCGCGTCGTCGGGCACGGCACCCGGGTTCCCCAGCGACAGCAGCGCCGGGTCGATGTCGTGCATGCGCAGCGACCCCTGGTCGTGCAGCAGCACCTGCGCCGCGGCCTGCTGCACGTCGAACCTTGCCGACGCGGGCCGCAGCCCACCGTCGAGCACCCGGGAGGAATAGTTGAGGTGGCCCACGAGCCGGGCCCGGGAATTGGTGACCCAGATGCCGCCGTCGTTGAGCTCGACCTCGGCCGCCGGGACCCCGCGGTGCGCGATGCCGAGCGCCCCCACCACGAGCGACATCACCACGAGGGCCACCACGCCCCCACGCTCTCGCAGCCTCTGCACCACAGCTTCCTCCGTCCCCACCGAACTGTGTGGCCGGAAGCTCACAGGCCCGCGTAAAGCAGGGGGGTCAGCCTGGGCCGCGGTCATTGTAGAAGGAGTGGTGATGTCACTGCCACCTGGGTGAGAATCTACTCATGAACCCTTGTCCCACCGCAATAAGCACATAATACGTGGCAGTTCCGGCCGACGGCCGAGACCCCGCTGGTGCACCGTGCAGAGCCCGTGCCGAGGCAGAGGTGGGCGCTCCGGCGTCCCTCCCCGCACCTCGACCCAGCGCCCTCGTCCCAGACCTGGAACGCTCACGTGTCGAGTCGAGCCGTCACCCTTCGAGTCGAGCTGTGGCGGGGCGGGGACCGTCCGGCTGGCACCTCCCGCAGGGCGGCTGCGAAGCGACTCACAGTCAGGTCGGCAACGCCGGCGCCCGGCGGCTCACGCACGGGGCCTCACCCGCTCCGTCCGGTGCTCGTACGGGCGGCCGCGCCCGTGCTCGCCACCCAGGCACACCGGCACCGACCCGCGGAGCCCACCCTCTAGGCTTCGGGCATGACCTCGCCGCGCTGGCCCATCGTGATCTTCGACCTCGACGGCACCCTCGTCGACACGATCGGGCTGATCGTGGCGTCGTACCAGCACGCGTTCACCACCGTGCTCGGCCACCCGTGGGACGAGGCGGAGATCAAGACCTGGATCGGCCAGTCGCTCATCGGGGCGATGCGCCGGGTCGCGCCCGAGCGGGCCGACGAGATCTTCGCCGAGTACACCCGCTGGAACGAGGCCAACACCGAGCGCCTCGTGAAGCCCTACCCGGGCGTCAACGACCTCGTCCGCGACCTCGTGGCCGCCGGGGCCAGGGTCGGCGTCGCCACCTCGAAGCGTGACCAGCCGGCCGCGTGGGCCCTCCGGCTGGTCGGGCTCGACGACGTGATGCCGGTGCTCGTGCACCACGACTCCGTCGACGAGCACAAGCCGAGCCCGAAGCCGCTCTTCGCCGCCCTCGCCGCGCTGGACGCCCGCCCCGACCAGGCCGTCTACGTGGGCGACGCGGCCGTCGACATCGCTGCCGCCCGCAACGCCGGCATGGCGGGGGTCGCGGTCACCTGGGGCGCCGGCACCCGCGAGGCCGTCGCCGCCGCCGACCCCTTCGCCGTCTGCGACACGGCCGCCGGCCTGAGGGCGGTGCTCCTGCCCGCAGGCTGACCGTACGGCCGCGTACGGACGGCGACGGCGGCACGTCCGGAAGGGACGTGCCGCCGTGGCGCTGGCAGGGGACGGGCTCAGACGCCAGGGCCCTTGGCGATGGTCATGGCGACCGGCTTGGTGACCGAGGCGAAGAAGTCGTTGCCCTTGTCGTCGACGATGATGAAGGCCGGGAAGTCGACGACGTCGATCTTCCAGATCGCCTCCATGCCGAGCTCGGGGTACTCCAGCACCTCGACCTTCTTGATGCAGTCCTGCGCCAGCCGGGCCGCGGGACCGCCGATCGAGCCGAGGTAGAAGCCGCCGTGCGCCTGGCAGGCGTCGGTGACGGCCTGCGAACGGTTGCCCTTGGCCAGCATCACCATGGAGCCACCGGCTGCCTGGAACTGGTCGACGTAGGAGTCCATGCGGCCTGCGGTGGTGGGCCCGAACGATCCCGACGCCATGCCTTCGGGCGTCTTCGCCGGGCCGGCGTAGTAGACCGGGTGGTCCTTGAGGTACTGCGGCATGCCCTCGCCGGCGTCGAGACGCTCCTTGATCTTGGCGTGGGCGATGTCGCGGGCCACGATGAGGGGGCCGGTGAGCGACAGGCGGGTCTTCACCGGGTGCTTCGTGAGCTCGGCGAGCACCTCGGGCATGGGCCGGGTCAGGTCGATCTCGACGACCTCGCCGCCCAGGTGCTCGTCGGTGACCTCGGGCAGGTAGTGCGACGGGTCGGTCTCGAGCCGCTCCAGGAACACGCCCTCGGGGGTGATCTTGCCGAGCGCCTGCCGGTCGGCCGAGCACGACACCGCGATCGCCACCGGCAGCGACGCGCCGTGGCGCGGCAGCCGTACGACGCGCACGTCGTGGCAGAAGTACTTGCCGCCGAACTGGGCGCCGATGCCGAAGTCACGGGTGAGCTGCAGCACCTGCTGCTCCAGCTCCACGTCGCGGAACCCGTGGGCGGTCATGTCGCCCGAGGTGGGCAGGCCGTCGAGGTACTTCGCCGACGCATACTTGGCGGTCTTCAGCGCGAACTCGGCCGACGTGCCGCCGATGACGATCGCCAGGTGGTAGGGCGGGCAGGCGGCGGTGCCGATCGAGCGGAGCTTGGCGTCGAGGAACGACATCATCGCGGTCGGGTTAAGGATCGCCTTCGTCTCCTGGAACAGGTAGGACTTGTTGGCCGACCCGCCGCCCTTGGCCATGAACAGGAACTTGTACGTGGTCTCGTGACCCGGCTCGGTGTCGGCGTACAGCTCGATCTGGGCCGGCAGGTTCGAACCCGTGTTCTTCTCCTCCCACATGGTGAGGGGCGCGTTCTGCGAGTAGCGCAGGTTGAGCCGCGTGTAGGCCTCGTAGACGCCGCGTGACAGGGCCCGCTCGTCGACACCCTCGGTGAGCACGTGCTGGCCCCGCTTGCCCATCACGATCGCGGTGCCCGTGTCCTGGCACATGGGCAGGATGCCGCCGGCAGAGATGTTGGCGTTCTTGAGCAGGTCGAGGGCGACGAACTTGTCGTTGTCGCTCGCCTCGGGATCCTCCATGATCGTGCGCAGCTGCGCGAGGTGGGCCGGGCGCAGGTAGTGCGAGATGTCGTGGAACGCCGCCTCGGCCAGCGTGGCCAGCGCCTCGGGCGAGACCTGCAGGAACGTACGGCCGTCGGGGCCGGCGACCGTCGAGACGCCCTCGGTGGTGAGGAGCCGGTAGGGGGTCTCGTCGTGGCCGATCGGCAGCATGTCGGAGTAGGCGAACTCGGGCATCATGGGTCTCCTTGGTCTCGTGGAGACCATCTTTGCAGGTGGACCGGCGGCGTTCCTGGCGGGGCGGAGAGTTCGGCTCGACTAGCGTGAGGGTGCTGAACGCCTGACCGGGAGGGACCCCATGACCAGCCAGCCCGCCACCGACACCGCCGACGCCCAGGCACCCCCGGCCGGCGGCGACCGCGCGCTCAAGCTGCTGCTGGGGCTCGCCGCCGTCATCGTCGCCGCGATCGGCGCGTCGCAGCTGTCAGACTTCGTCGCGCCCGCGTTCATGGCGCTCAACGTGATGATCGTGGTGTGGCCGGTGCAGCGCTGGCTGTCGCGGCGTACGGCGCCCTGGTTCGGTGCGCTCGCCGCCGGGCTGCTCGCCGTCGTGGCGCTGGGGTTGCTGTTCTGGGCGATCGGGTGGGCGGCGTCGGCGCTGATCCGCGAGCTGCCGTCGTACGGCGACCGGTTCACCTCCCTCTACACGCAGGGCATCACCCTGCTGGAGGGCTTCGGCATCACCGCCACCCAGATCACCACGCAGCTGTCGTCGATCGACGTGAGCTCGCTGGCCGGCACCATCGGCTCGGTGCTGTCGAGCGTCGGCGGCGGGGTGTCGCTGCTCGTCGTGGTGCTGTCGGTGCTGCTGTTCCTCGTGATCGACTCCATGGACTTCGACCGCCGGCTGCAGCAGGTCGCCGACAGGCACAACCCGGTGCTGATCCTCGCGCTGCGGTCGTTCGCGCGCGGGGTCCGCATGTACTGGGTGACCGCGACGGTGTTCGGCGCCATCGTGTCGGTGCTCACCTATTTCGGGCTGCTCCTGCTGGGGGTGCCGCTCGCCCTGGTGTGGGCCGTGCTCGCGTTCGTCACGAACTTTATCCCCAACGTCGGGTTCGTCATCGGCCTGGTGCCGGCGGCGCTCATGGGGCTGCTCGAGAAGGGCTGGTTCGGCTTCTTCGGTGTGATCATCCTCTACTCGGTGCTCAACTTCGTCATCCAGTCGGTGATCCAGCCGAAGATGGTCGGCGACGCGGTGGGCGTCACCGCCACCGTGTCGTTCCTGTCGCTGCTCGTGTGGGCGTCGGTGCTCGGCGCGCTGGGCGCTCTGCTGGCGCTGCCGGCCACGCTGCTGCTGAAGGCGCTGCTCATCGACGCCGACCCGCGCGCCCGGTGGCTCAACGCGTTCATCGCCGCCAACCCCAAGACCGCCGACGAGGAACCGGTCATCGACACCAACGTCCGGCTCCGCCGGCCCTGGCGTCGCCGCGCCGGGGCCGTGCCCGCCCGCGGCACCGCCACCTCACCCGACGTCTCCCCCGTGAGCGCCGAGCCCCGCTACGCCTGGACCGAGGACGACCTGCCCGCGACCGAGACCGATCCCCAGCCGACCGGCACCGGGCCGACCGAGCCGCACGCGGCGTCGTACGAGCAGAGCGGTCCGCGGGAGCCGGCGCTCCCGCTGCGAGCCGTCACCGACGAGCCGCCGGCCGAGCCCGCGACGCCGGCGTCCCCGACGGCCGACGACGGGTCGGAGCCGACGTCGCTGCTCGAAGGGGTGACCGCCTCTGCTGAGACAGCCCCGGAAGACCCGGTGGCTGAGGAGGTCGACGCGGTGGCAGCCACCCTGGCCGAGCCGGCGGCCGATCCCGGGCTGTCGGGTGCCTCCGACATCGCCGACGAGGACCCTGAGGGCACCGCTGATGACACCGCCGCCGCTGGGGCAGCGGTCGACGACGCTCCCACCGACGATGCCGCGTCCGAGGATGCGGGTGCGGAGGTAGCCGGTGCCGAGGCGGCCGATCCGGAGCCGGACGAGGCAACGGAGGCTGAGCCGGTCGAGGAGGCCGAGCCTGACGAGCGGGCGAGCGGCACCGAGCCGGTCGGCACCGGTGACCCGGACCCCGAGCCCGGACCCGACGCCGCTCCAGGCGACGCCACCACGTCCGACGTCGACCCGCTCACCCCGGCCGAGGCCGACGGAGCCGACGAGACCGGCACGGCCGACGAACAGCGGCCCGACTGAGGGCTCAGGCAGGCGAAGGAGCCTGTGACCTCGCCGATGCAGATCAACTCCAGGTGATCGGCAGGTCTTCCTTGCTGAAGTCGATCGAAGGCTTGTCGAACCTGGCGGCACCACCGGTCACAGTGCCAGATCCACCGTCCGTCGCCTCGACGCGTGTCTCAACTGCAGGCATCGAGCCCTTGACCGTCACGACGTAGGCACGACTCGAACCCAGCTGCGGCTCCAGGCTCTCGAGCGTGGCACGCCCTTCGGCGCTCAGGCTGCGGGTGACGCTGCCTTCCTTCATCGTCTTCCCGCTGACCACGTTGGGCACGTCGAGGCCGCAGCCGGCCTTCAGCTGGGTCGACTTCAGGCACTCCTCGGCGGCGGCGATGATCTTCTCGCGGAAGATCGTCGTGCCCTCCTCGGAGAGGCTCGGCGAGCCGGTGAAACGCACCCGGTTGAGGGCCGTGGACTCCACCACCACGGTGCCCTTCTCACCGAAGGTGAAGTACTTCTCCTGGGTGGTGACCGTGTAGGTGCCCGGGAACACCGCGGGCGAGTCGCCGGGCTTGACGCCGTTCACGAGGACCGTGAGGCCCTTGACGTCGGACGGCAGGCTCAGGGTGACGGTGCCCTCACGCACCGAGAGCTTGGCGTCGTTCACCACGACCTTCACCGAGTCGGTCACCTGCTTGGAACCGATCTTGTAGGTCACCGGCACGGTGAAGGCGGACGAGTCCCTCGTGGTGGAGGTCGGCGCCGACGCCTTGACCTCGGTGATGGGGGCCTTCTTCACCGACTCTGCCAGCACCTCGTCGGTGAGCAGCGAGGTGTCGCTGGGGGCGGACTCCAGCATGCCGCGCGCCTCGGTGGCCTTGCCCGCCGACAGCGCGGTGAGGTAGTCCTCGGCGAGCTTGCGGGCCCGCTCCGAGTTGCTGCCCACCAGCCGGGGGACCACCAGCACCGCCACGAGCGCCAGCACGAGCACCCCGGCCACGCCCCCGCCGATGAGCAGCGGCAGCTTCGACTTCTTCGCGGGCGGCTGCGCGCCACCAGACGGCCCCCCGTACGGAGCCTGCCCGCCCGGCTGACCGGGACCCGGCTGACCGAAGGCGGGCTGGCCCGGGGGCACCTGCCCGTACGACGGCTGAGATGAAGGCTGCGACCCGCTCGGTGGCCCGAACGGCGGCTGGGGAGCCGCCGGACCGAAGCCCGGCTGACCGGCCGCTGACGGGCTGCCGCCGGGACCGTAGGGAGGCTGTCCGGGGTTACCGAACGGGGACTGGGGACCGAAAGAACCTGGTGTCGTCATGAAACGCTCCGCTCCTCGTGGTGCCCGCTGAGCCTACTCGGACCTGGGGGCACCGCTCGGGCACGTCCGCGCCCGTGGGATGCCTCGCGCCTCGGATCGAGCACGGGAGGCGGCGCCCGGCGAGCCCTCTACGGGCGAGCACGTCCTGACCCGGCCACCGGCTGCGCCGCATCGTCGAGGGCTGCGATGAGCAGGTCCACCGTCGACGACGGGTTGTCATGGGGGAACCGGGTCCCGTCACCGGCATGTCGTCCTCGAAGGCGCTCGGCCCGCTGACAGGCATGCTCGACGGCGTCCCCGGACAGGTAGTCCTCGACGGGGATGTGCTTGACCCCGGTCGAGGCCGAGTCGCACACCCGTCTCGCCTCGGTCGCCTGGGCTGTGCTCAGCCACGCATCCTGATCCTTTCGGTGCAGGATGAGCCACAGCTCGAAGCACGGGTTGGAGACGGCCGTCCGGACCCCAGCCTGCCCAGCTGCCTCCAGCGCATCAGCAAGGTGCGGATGGAAGGTGGGGGCTTCGACGTCGAAGACGCACCAGTACTGATCATTCTCGCCGTGACCATCGCCTCGTCGGGCCCTGGCGGCCTGCCGGGCACCCTTGACCGCCTCGTCCACCAGCACCTTGGGTTGCCCGCCTGCCCGCTCGATCGTGATCGTCACCGTGTCGCGGAACCTGACGCGCAGCGCCGAGAAGTACTCGACCTCGGTGACTTCGCCCTCGACGTAGAGGTGGAACACGGGGAGCTGGGGCCGGCTCCCGGTCCGGCGCCTGCGGTCGAGCTTCCCACCCGCCCGGTCACGGGCACTCATCGAGTGAGGCCGAGTGCCCGGTGGAGCGCCGGGTCGGCAATGATGGGCAGCGCCCCGAACCGGCCCTCGAGATAGGCCTTCTCCAGGTTCGCTGACCTGCGAACGGCTCCGCCGGCGAAGTCTGCCAGTGCCCCGAGCTCGGTGGAGCCATCCGAACGTCGCCGAGTCAGCCAGGCCTCGTCGCGGTTCAGGTGGTTGAGCAGGTTCGTGTCGTGGGTGGTGAAGATGAGCTGGGCGCCCCTCGGGTTGATGCGCGGGTCCTGGAAGAGCTTGACGAGCTCGACGGTGAGGACGGGGTGGAGGCTGGCGTCGATCTCGTCGCACAGCATCACCGAGCCGCTGCGCAGCGCCTCCAGGACGGGACCGACGAGCCGCAGCCAGGCCTTCGTGCCATCGGACTCGTGGGCGAGCGGGAAGGAGCGGCGTTCCTCACCGGAACCGTGCACGAGCCGGACCTCCTTGCTGGGCAGCACGCGCGGGAAGTCCGAGTCCTCAGCCGGGTCGTCGAAGAGCCGCACGAAGACTGGAGGGGGCACGTCGACGATCTCGAGGTCGTGGACCCCGAGGTCCGCCATGCGCAGCAGCCCGAGGACGCGTTCACGGTTCTCCTCGTCCCCCTCCTCGAGCGCTCTGAGCAACTCGGTGGGGTCCTGAGGGCTCCTGTCCAGGGGGCCGCGGATGCTGCTGCCCAGCAGGCTTCGCGTGAAGGACCCGGCCTCGGTATCGTCGAAGCGCCGCAGCAGGGTCAGCGCCAGGACCCGGTCGGTGAGCAGCTGCCGGGCGCCGCGCAGGTGGAGCCCCCGCCCGGTCTCGAAGGTGATCTCGTTGCCCTCGCGCTCGAAGAGCTTCTTGCGCCGCCGGTTCGGGTAGTAGAAGAGCGCCTCGTACTCGACGCGCTCACGCGTCAGGTCGAGCAGGTACTCGAAGCGAACGTCCTCGACCAGCGCCTCGACCGTGAAGGAGCTCTTCCGTTGTGGCCCGTCTCCGAAGGCGAACGGCTCAAGGTCGATCTCCTCGTCCCACCGCCTGAGAGACCATCTGATCGACCTGAGCAGCCAGCCGAAGGCACGCAGGATGTTGGTCTTGCCCGAGGCGTTCGGCCCGAAGACACCCACCACCGTCAGCAGCCCGACCCCGAGGCTCGGGGCCGGCCGCACGGCCTGGCGATCCTCGTCGACGGCCACCATCGTGAGCTCGACGGGATCGAGGATCGAGCGGAAGTTCTCCACCTCGAACCGGATCAGCATGGATCACACTCCTTCAACAGGACGCCCGTCTCGTCGAAGTCCGACGAAACAGGGCCTCAGATCGCAGTTTACCCGGATACTTGCCACCGGCCGCTCGGCTGGTGCGTGGTGGGGCGGCTGTCAGTGCGCGGTGTAGTGCAGCTCCACCCGGCGGTTCTTCGCACGGTTCGCCTCGCTGTCGTTCGGGTAGGCCGGGTCGGCCTCGCCGTGGCCGGTGACGGTGATGGTCACCGTCGGCGGCAGCAGGGGTCGCAGCACCTTCTCGACCGCAGCAGCACGGCGCCGCGACAGGTCGAGGCCGTGGGCCTCGCTGCCGAGGTCGTCGGTGTAGCCGTCGATGGCCAGGGTGCCGGCCCGCTGGTACCCGGCGATCATCTGGGCCACCTCGTGCAGCCGGGTGTGGGCGGCCGGTTGGAGCATGTCGGAGTCCTTGCCGAACAGCACGTTGGCGTCGAGCACCACGTCGAGGCGCGACCTGCCCCGGGCCACCTCAGCGGTCCCGGCGTCATCGACCGTACGGGACCTGATCTCGGCCATCACGGGGGTGATCGTCCGCACCTGCGGCGTGAAGCCCGCGGTCGGCAGCGGCGGGGGTGCGTAGACGGTGCGGGTCACCGGGCGACGAGAAGTGGTGGCCCCGGGCGCCGGGGCGGCCGAGGCGCCCGGGCCGAGCCCCACGACGAGCGCCGCCCCGACGACGAGGGCCGACACCGTCGCAGCGCTACCGGACCGGCACATGCTCGAACACCCCGAAGCTCTGTGTCTGCACGGTCACCTCGGTGGCCGACTCCGGCAGCGCTGCGAACCCGCACGAGATCCACAGCTCGGTGCCAGCCCTGATGGTCCACGGGAGGACCGGGCCGCACAGCGCCTTGCCGTCCACCAGGGCCGGCAGGTGGACCTCGGCGCTGCCGGGGGCGATGATCCGCCACCCGTCCGGGACGGACTCGAGGCTCCGGGTCGCCAACAGGCTGCTCGGGTGGATCTCCGCCCCTTCCGGCCCCGTGGTGGTGACCCTCGCTGTCAGCCACGTGACCTCGCCGTCACGAGACAGCGGGTACAGCGCGGTGGTGATGGTGACGGCGTCGCGCACCACGTGTCGCGACCCGACAGGGGCCTCGCCCGGCGTCGGCACCTGCCCGCCCTCGGGGCGGACCGTCACGGGCGCCGTCGCCGTGGGGGTCGACGTCGATGACGGCTCCGTGGCGGCGGGTGCCGACGGGCCCCGCGCCAGGGAGCAGGCACCCAGCGTCGCCACCAGGGTCACGCTCAGCACCAGCACCACCGCCCGGGCCCACGCGGGCCCGGGCGTCCGCCAGCCGTGGACTGCCATGTCGCCTCCTCTCGTACGGACCCGTGTCGTCCGTACGTCCGGACGAGACTGACACGCCCGAGGGGGGCCGACGACGTTCTCCACCGTCTCGGTGTTGTCGGTCGGGCCGAGTTGTTGTCACGGGCCGACCGCCCGCCCCGCTCACGCGGCCTGTGCGAGAGCCGCCTGGAGCGAGGTCAGATAGGCGTCGGTGGTGTAGGTCGCGCCGGACACGGTGGCGACAGCGGCCGAGTTGGCCGCGACGACCCGCGCCTTGATCGTGGGGATGGCCCGGGTGTTGATCTGCTTCGACTTGGCCTCGCCGTCGTCGACCACGTCGGCGGTCACGTCAGCGATCGCACCGTTCGTGATCGTCACCGTCACCGTGACCGACCCGTACCGGTGGGTGGCGGTGGTGCCGGTGTAGGTGCCGTCGGCGTACGAAGCCGACGACGACGAGGCTGACGCCGACGCCGACGCCGACGCCGACGAGCTGCTCGAGGCGGACGCGGTGGCCGACGCTCTCGACGCGGTGGCGAAGGCCGTCGTGGGCGTGGTGGCCGTCGGGTCGGCCCCGGACCCGGAGATGCCGGCGGCGACGGTCTGGCCGTTGGCGGTGCCGACGGCCCAGCCGGCGGCGAGGATGCCGGCCGAGGCCAGCATCGCGGCGATCTTGGACGTGCTCGTGCTCACCAGGAGAACCTTTCGTGATGGATGGCGGTCGCGGGCACCCCGGCGGCCCGCGCGTCGGCGACGACGAGCTCGGCCGCGGCGGCCGGGCCGCACACGTACACGTCGGAGTCGCGCAGGTGGGGAGCGATGTCGGCCAGGCCGAGGCCCTTGTGGGACTCGGGGACCCACAGGGGTGTGCCGTCGCGCAGGGTGGCGCGGTGGCCGACGAGGGTGATGAGGCGTGCCCCCTTCGCCCGGCACAGGGCGTCGACCTCGCGGACGAGGTAGAGGTCCTCGGCGCGGCCGGCCCGCAGGATCACGGTGGCCTTGCCGGGCACCACGTCGGTCGCCTCGAGCAGGGCCCGCACCGGTGCGACGCCGATGCCGATGCCGACCAGCACGAGGCCGTCGGTGGTGCGCGCCTCGTCGGTGAAGCCCCCGTACGGGCCCTCGATGGCGACCCTCGTGCCGGGCCGCACGTCCATGAGCGCCGTGGTGCCCTTGCCGAGGTCGCGTACGGTGATGCGCAGCGTGTCGGTCGTGGGAGCCGCCGAGACCGGGAACGGGTGCTGGTGCCGCCACAGCCCGCGGGCGAGGAAGCGCCAGCCCAGGAACTGGCCCGCCGCCACGCCGAGCACCGGCAGGTCGCGACCCGTCATCTCGATGGAGACCACGTCGTCGGCCTCCCGGACGACGCGGGTCACCACGAGGCGGTGGCGCAGCGTCGACACGAGCGGCAGCAGCACCCGGAAGGCGAGCAGCGCGAGCGCGGTCACGGCGTAGCGGCCGATCCAGTACCACCCCTGCCACGTGCCCTCCGCGAACAGTTCCGACATCGAGAGCTGGTGCGGGATCGACAGGCCCACCGCCGCGTACGTGGCCAGGTGGATCACGTGCCACGCCTTGTGGCCGAGGCGGCGCTTCACGGCGACGACCGCGGCGACGTCGACCGCGGCGAGCACGAGCAGGGCCACGGCGAGGGCGAGGTCGGTGGTCGACCACAGGCTCAGGAGCTCGGCCACCGGGTTCGCCCCGCTCTCGACGGCGTAGCCGGTGACGAGCAGCAGGCCGTGCAGGGTGAGGCCGTAGCGCACCCACCGGCCCAGCCTCGAGTGGAGCGCGACGGCCCGGTCGTGGCCGAGGGTCCGGTCCACGTACGGGACCCGCGCGGCGAGCAGCAGCATCAGCCACGTCAGGTCGGTGGCGACGAGCCCGGCCACGACGCCGAGGGCCCGGATGGTGCCGGGCAGCGTGGCGAGCTCGGCCATCCCGCCGTACGCGAGGTAGAGGGCGACCGCGGCCGCGACCGAGCCCCAGGCGGCGACGGTGAGCACGCCGACCCGTCGGGCGCGGACGGTGGCGCGCCGCCGGTACCGCGCGGTGAGGTCGGACGGGGTGTCGACGCCGACCGGCCGAGGCGCAGCGGGTGCCGCCCGACGGGCCGTGAGCGTGCTGGTCTTCATGACGCCACGCTCCGCCCCGATCGTGTGACCCGGCTGTGCTGCGCCTGCGGAACGGCTGGGACCCTGGGCCGGACCGTCTCGCCAACCGGTCGACCGCCTGGGCCCGCTGGCCCCCGTCGGCCGCTGACCTCTGGGAACAGCCGCGAGGTGTGTCGGTGCCGCGGGTTACGGTGTGGGGGCACCGTACGACCGAAGGGGGCGCATGTCCGTGAGCAACGAGCCGCCGTCCGAGCGCCCGAGCTTCGAGCCGCCGCCGCAGCCCTACGGGTGGCACGAGGGTGCCTACGGCACCTACGCCGACCCGCGCCACGGCACCGGTCCCCGAGAGAGCGGGCAGCCAGGCAGCGGACAGCCAGGCACCGGGTACGGCACCGGCCGCGCAGCCACACCGGCCGCGCCCCTGCCTACCCACCAGCCCTACGGCGTCACGCCGCGCACGGGCTCGTACCCGCCGCCGACCGCACCGGCCGAGGTCCCCGAGGAGCCGCCGACGACCCCGCCGGCCGCCGCCGAGAGGGTCGGTCGGGGGCTCGCGCTCGCGTCGCTGGGCATCGTGGCGGGTGCCGTGCTGTCGGCGTGGCTGCACTCGGTGGGGTTCGTCGCCTCGATCGTGGCCTACGGCATGGCGCTGCTCATGGCCTGGCTGTACGCCCAGGGGGCCGGTGCGCGGCCTCGCCGTGGCGGCGGTGCCCTCATCGCGCTCATGGTGGTGGGCCTGGTCCTCGCGTGGCTCGCCACGCTGTGGTGGACGATCCACGGCGAGGCGATCGACGCCGGGTTCACCGGCGAGCAGGCCGTGGCGCTGGCGTTCGCCTACCTGCTGGACCCCGAGCTGCTGACCCGCACCGCCGGCAGGGCCGGCTTCTTCTTCCTGCTCGGGGCCATCGGCATCTACGGCACCGCCCGGCAGATCCTGGCCTCGCGCGGCTCGTGACCCACGAAGCCGGAACCGGTGGCGCAGCCTTGCGACGGCGCGCCATATCCCCTCTCCCACCCCTTGCCGCGCCACCCACCGAGGGGTGAGACACCCTCGACCAGACAGTGACCCTCCCACGGCCCGCCGCCAGGCTCACGCGAGCGCTCCCGCGACGATCCCCGTGCGCCTGCGATGGCGTGCTGACAACGTACGATGCACCGTCACGGCGGGTTGACCACTTCTGTCAACCCCTCATTGCACTTTCGTAACGGTCGACCCTGGCCGCCCCCCGAGGTCTTGCGCTCGACCTGGCGATCGGACAGAGTCAACGCCAGTGTCCGGCACGGACCGCTGTGGGGTCCCCGGAACCGACCGACAGGAGGATCATGAAGAGAAGGACGCTCATCGCCGGGTCCGGGGCGGTGGCACTGGCCGCGGCGGCGTGCACCCCCACGCAGCGGACCTCGTCCACCAGCAGCGGGCGGGTGGCCGGCGGCAGCACCGCCACCGTGATGTGGAACCAGCCGTTCTACGCCTACAACAACGCCACGTCGACCAACAACGCCACAGCCAACGCGAACATCGTGTACCTGTGCAACGACTCGGTCACCTACTACGACCACGACCTCAAGATCGCCGTCAACAAGAGCTTCGGCACCTATGAGAAGGTCTCCGACTCCCCGCTGACCATCAAGGTGACCCTTGCCGACACCGCCGTCTGGTCCGACGGCGTCCCGGTCACCGCCGGTGACATCCTGCTCTCCTTCGCCGCCCAGTCCGGCTCGTGGAACACCGCGGAGAAGGCCGCCACCGACAACGACGGCAACATCGTGGCCAACCCTGAAGGCGTCGTCTACTTCGACTCGTCCTCCAACGTCCTGTCGCTCATCACCGAGTTCCCGAAGGTGGAGGGCAAGGTCTTCACCTACACGTTCTCCAAGCCTTACGCCGACTGGGAGAAGAACATCCTGGGCCCTGGCGTCCCGGCCCACATCCTGGCGAAGCGCGCGCTCGGCATCACCGACCCCACCAAGGGCGTCGAGGCGGTCGTCGAGGCGTTCCGCACGAAGGACAACGCCAAGCTGGCGAAGATGGCCAACGTGTGGAACCTCGACTGGAACTACGTTGAGATGCCGTCCGACCTGGACCTCGTCGTCGGCTGCGGCCCGTACGTGATCAGCGAGTTCAAGAAGGGCCAGTACCTCACCGTCTCGCGCAACTCGAACTACAAGGGCCAGCACGCCGTCAAGATCGACAACATCACCATCCGCTACAACGAGGATCCCCAGGCCGCGGTGCAGGCGCTGCAGAACCGCGAGGTGCAGCTCATCAACCCGCAGGCCACCGCCGACATCCTCAAGGCGGTGTCGGCGATCCAGGGCGTCACGGTGCTCAGCGACCCGGAGGGCACCTACGAGCACATCGACCTCACCTTCAACAACGGCGGCCCGTTCGACCCCAAGACCTACGGTGGCGACGCCGAGAAGGCGCGCAAGGTGCGCCAGGCGTTCCTGCACACGGTCCCGCGCGGCAAGATCGTGGAGCGCATCATCGCGCCGCTGTCGGGCGGCCGCAACCTGATGCGCAACTCCTACGAGACGGTGCCCGGCTCCCCCATGTACGACGCGATCGTCGCGGCCAACGGCGTGCAGAGCACCTACGGCAACGGTGGCGACACCGAGAAGGCCAAGGCGCTGCTGGCCGAGGCCGGTGTCACCTCGCCGACCGTCCGCATCATCTACGCGCTGGGCAACACCCGTCGCACGCAGGAGTTCCAGCTGATCAAGGAGTCCGCCGAGGCGGCCGGCTTCCAGGTCGTCGACGCGGCCAGCAAGGACTGGGGCAAGAAGCTGGGCGACGGCTCCTACGACGCGGCCCTGTTCGGCTGGCAGTCCACCGGCACCGCTGTGACGTCGGGCGAGGCCAACTACCGGGTCGCCGAGGGCGACAAGGCGAAGGGGTCCAACAACAAGGGTGGCTACGACAACGTCGCCATCAACCGGCTCTACGACCAGCTCCTCATGGAGGTGGACGAGGCGAAGCAGCAGGCGCTGCTGATCCAGATCGAGCAGCTGCTCGTGCAGGACGCCTTCGGCCTGCCGATCTTCCAGTTCCCGGGCATCACGGCCTCCGCCGACACCCTGAAGGGCGTGTCGAAGATCGCGATCTCCCCGACCATCTTCTGGAACTTCTGGGAGTGGAGCCTCTGATCGGCACGGCGATCGAGCACCACTGAAGGTCCGGGACGCCAGCGGGACTGGCGTCCCGGGCCTACGCTTCTGTCCGATCACTGCGGTCGTCACGGTCGGCGGCCGCTCGTCGAAGGTAGGCTCATGGTCCGCTTCCTCCTCCGTCGCGTGGGGATCGCCCTCGGCATCCTCGCGGTCCTGTCGGTGATGCTGTACGCGATGCTCGACATCGCACTCGACCCGCTCGACGACCTGCGTACGAGCACGGCCCTCAACAAGGACGAGCTGATCGCGGCCCGGGTGCGCATGCTGCGGCTCGACGAGCCGTGGTACGTCAGGTACTGGGACTGGCTCACCGGCTTCGTGCAGGGCGACTGGGGGATGGCCTGGCGCACCGGCCAGCCGGTGACGGCCCTGCTGCCCGGGGCCATCTCCACCTCGGTGCAGCTGGTCTTCTCGGCCACCATCACCGCGATCCTGCTGGGCGTGACGATCGGTGTGGTCACCGCGCTGCGGCAGTACACCACCTTCGACTACGCGATCACGTTCGTGTCGTTCGTGCTCTTCTCGCTGCCGGTCTTCTGGGTGGCGGTGCTGCTCAAGCAGTTCCTCGCCATCGGCCTCAACGACTACCTCAACGACCCGGTCACCAGCTGGCCCTTCGTCATCGGGTTGTCGGTGGTGATGGCCCTGTTCTGGACCGGCGCCATCGGTGGCAGCGGCCGGCGCCGGGCCATCGTGTTCGCCGTCGCGTTCGCGGTCACCTTCGGCACGGTGCTGTTCATCACCACCAGCGGCTGGCTGCAGAACCCGTCGATCGGCGTCGTGGGCATCGCGGTCATCGGGGTCGCGGTGGCCCTCGCCGCCACCGCGGTGTTCGCCGGCATGAACAACCGGCGGGCGCTGTGGTCGGCGCTCACCACCGCCGGCGTCGGCGTGATCGCGTTCGTCGCGCTGCAGTGGGTCTTCTACGCCTACGAGCCCAACAACCTCATGATGCTGGGGCTGCTGGCACTCGCCCTGGCGATCGCCGCCGCCATCGGCTGGGCGTTCCGGGGGCCCGACCCCGACGTGTCGATCCGGGGCGCGATGATCGTGGCGCTCTTCATGTCGGTGTTCACCTTCATCGACGGGGTGCTGCGCGGCTACCAGGACTACTTCAACGCCTCCACCATCCGGGGCCGCCCGATCGCCACGATCGGCGCCGAGACCCCGGGTCTGGGTGGTGACTACTGGATCACCCACCTCGACCGGTTCACCCACCTGCTGCTGCCGTCGATCGCGCTGGTGCTGATCTCGTTCGCCACCTACACCCGCTACCAGCGCGGCTCGATGCTGGAGGTGCTCAACCAGGACTACATCCGTACGGCCCGGTCGAAGGGCCTGTCGGAGCGGGTGGTCATCGTGCGGCACGCGTTGCGCAACGCGCTGCTGCCGCTGGCGTCGATCGTGCCGGTCGACATCATCACGATCATCGGCGGCGCCGTCATCACCGAGACCATCTTCGGGTGGTCGGGCATGGGCCGGCTGTTCATCACCTCCATGAACCAGTCGGAGGCCGACCCGGTGATGGCCTACATCATGATCATCGGCGGGCTGGCGATGCTGGCCAACATCGTCGCCGACATCCTCTACGCCGTTCTCGACCCAAGGATCAGGGTGGAAGCATGAGCATCGATCAGATCCGCCCCGACGCGAGCGGGCCCCTCCCCGACGGCGCCACCGGGCGTGGCGAGGGCGTCGGCGAGGCCAAGGAGGTGCAGGGCCTGTCGCAGGGCCGCATCGTCCTGCGCAAGTTCCTGCGGCACCGCGGCGCCATGTTCGGCGTGGTCACCTTGTCGACCATCGCGGTGTTCGCCATCTCCGCGATGGGTCTCGGACCCGTCAAGGGGTGGTG
>JBHAES010000384.1:0-5975 GCA_041855725.1 Actinomycetota bacterium | reverse complement strand
GGCGGGCACGGCGACGGCGCCGGCCGTGGGCTGGGGCGCCGGGGCACCCATCGCGGTCAGGGGGGCCGAGGGACGCTGGCCGCCCGGGTAGAGGCTGGTCACGCGGGCGCTCCGTCGTCGGTGCCACGGCCCCACGGAGCGGCTGCGCCGGGGTCGCTGGGCTCGGCCGACGCGTCGACCGGGGCGGTGAGGGCCGCCTCGTCACCGGACCCCGCGTGAGCCGGCTCGGGGGAGCCCTCGCCGGACCAGGCCGGGGCGTCGGGGTCGACGGGCTCGTCGCCGGGGGGCGCGTCGGTGGGGGTCGCGTCGCCCGCGTCGGCGGGACCGAACTCGACCGGGTCGGCGTCGCTGGTGCCGCTCACGTCCTCGGGCAGGATCGTCCGCAGGTCGTCGAGCGTGGGCTCGGCCACGTCGCGCAGGCGCCAGGCGTGCCGGCCGATCGCCGCCTCGAGGGTGTTGCGGGCGAAGCGGCCGTTGCCGAAGGTCTCGTCGCGCGTCTGCTCGGCCAGCCGTACGCGGAACGCGGTCACCGCGTCGTCGGTGAGGTCGTAGTCGGCGTGCTGCGCCATGAGCCGGAAGATGCCCACGAGCTCGTCGTCGGTGTAGTCGTCGAAGTCGATGGTCGTGCGGAACCGGCTCGCCAGCCCCGGGTTCTCGGCGATGAACGTCGCCATCGGGCGCGGGTAGCCGGCGACGATCACCACGAGGTCGTGACGGTTGTCCTCCATCTCCTTGACGAGGGTGTTGATGGCCTCCTCGCCGTACTGGTCGCCGGAGAGGCTGTAGGCCTCGTCGATGAACAGGACGCCACCCTTCGCCTTCTCGGCGACCTCGGCGGTCTTGATGGCCGTCTGGCCCAGGTAGCCCGCCACCAGCTCGGAGCGGTCGACCTCCACGAGCTGGCCCTTGCTCAGCAGGCCGAGGGCCTTGTAGATGCCGGCGACGAGCCGCGCGACCGTGGTCTTGCCGGTGCCCGGGTTGCCGACGAACACGAGGTGGCGGGTGATCGTCGGGTCCTGCAGGCCCGCCTTCGCGCGCAGCCCCTGCACGCGCAGGATCGCGGTCTGGCGGTGGATCTCGGTCTTGACCGACGCGAGGCCCACCAGCGCGTCGAGCTCGGCGAGCAGCTCGTCGAGCGACTTCGCCGGCGGCTCCGGCTCCTTCTCCTCGTCGGCGGGCGTCGCGTCGGGGTCCGGCTGGGTCGCCACGGGGGCGGCCGCGGGCGCGGGACCGGTGCCGGGGGCGACCGCGTCCGGCTGCGCGGCGGGACCGGCGGTGATGCCCGTGAACGCCCCGGGGGCGTGGGGGTCGAGACCCGACAGGTCGATCGTGTTGGCCGACAGGCCGGCGGGCACGTCGGCGGTGCGCATGCCGAGGTCGCGCATGCGGTCCTGGGTGCCGCGCAGCTGCCCGAGCACGTTCTGCAGGATGTCGGGGGCGCGCTTGGTGAAGTCACCCATGGCGTCGGCGGCCTCACGGCTGCGGTCGGCCATGCCCTGCACCCGCGACGGGTCGACCCCGCCCGCACCCGGCATCGCGGGCTGGTCGGCGGCCGGGGTCGACGGTGCCGACGGCGGGGTCGGGGCGGGGGTGCTCGACGAGGGGGAGGTCGGTGGCGCCGGGGTGGCCGGCGTCGCCACAGCGACGGGGTCGGGCTGGAACGCGGTCGGCACCACCGAGCGCTGGGCCGCCGTGGCGAGGGTGGCGGTCCCAGCCACCTGCGGGTGCGGCTCCCCGAGCAGGCACGCCGCCGCGGCGACCGAGGCGAGGGCGTCGGCGTAGCGGCCGGCCGCCTCCGGGTCGGTGGCGGCCAGCTGGGTCATCGACGTGGTGGGCGACGACCGCCAGCGCCGACCCCGCGAGGCGCAGTCGAAGAAGCGCTCGGCGCCGCCCACCTCGCCGGTCTGCTCGGCCCAGTCGCGGAAGGCGCCACGGGCGGGCTCGCTCACGGTGGCCGACAGCTGCAGCCCCTCGAGCCGGGCGTCGGCCTCGGGCAGCCCGACGGCCCGCGCGACCTCGACGAGCCGGGCGAGTGCTTCGGTCAGGGGTGCGGTGGTCACGGTCGTCTGCCTCCAGGTCGACGGGTCGGGCGGGGGATGGTCACAGGTCGAGCAGGCTCGACGGCTGCTGCCGCTCGGGGCGGGCGGGTGGCGCCGGTGGCTGCGTCACCGGCTCGGACCCGAACTTGTGCTGCAGGAACCGGCCCTGCGCGATGAGGGCGTTGGCGTCGTTCTGCAGCACGGCGTCGTACATCTTGTCGACGGTCGCCCCGAGCAGGTCGAGCTGGTCGACGAGCAGCAGCAGCGAGGTCTTGCCCCCCTCGACGGGGCGCGTGTCGGCCCAGTCGCGGGGAAGGCGGAGATAGGTCTCGAGCGACTCGGGCAGGTAGCTCGTGGCGGTGGCGATCATCGAGTACTCGTCGGCGGAGTCGAGCCCCGCGTTGCGCATGCGGGGCAGGATCTCGCGCAGCCGCTTGGTCACCCGCAGCACCCGGACGAGCACCGGGGGCGGCACCTTCGCGTCGGTCACCATGCGGTCGATCCGGCCCAGCGAGTCGGCGATCTGCTCGGGTGTGGGCGGGCCGACCGGCTCCGCCGCCGGAGCCGAGGGGTCGGCGGCGGGTTGGTCGTCGCCCCCCTTGAACCAGTCCCAGAAACCCATCCCCGGCCCCGGTTCAGCGCAGGTCGACGTTCAGGTTCTGGACCACCGCCGGCTGCGAGCGCTGCGCCCGGTCGATGTACTCGCGCGACTTCTCCACCTCGTTCTCGAGCACGCCGATGGTCTGCGCCATGTTGTCGAGCGCCCGCATCTTGAACTCGTCGATCGAGTCCATCGTGGCGTAGATGTTCTGGAACGCGGCCTGCAGCTGCTCGATGCCGATCGTGGAGCTCGCCGCCTGCTCCTGGATGCGCGCCGAGTTCTCCTTGAGCAGCTCGGAGGTGCGCTGGATCATGTTGGACGTGGTGGTGTTGAGCGCCGTGATCTGGTCGAGCACCAGCTGCTGGTTGCCGAGGGCCTGCGCCACGATCACCGCGGTGCGCAGCGCCGACACGGTGGTGGTGGCGGCCCGGTCGACGCCCTTGATGAGCTCGATGTTGTTCTTGATGATGATGTCGATGGCCAGGTAGCTCTGGATCGACACCGCCAGCTGGGTGAGCAGGTCCTGGTGCTTCTGGCGCACGTAGAACAGCACGTCCTGGTTGAGGATCTTCGCCCGCTCCGGGTCGGACAGCTCGATCTGCGCGATCTCGGCGGTGAGCTTGGTGTCGAGCCGCTCTGCGATGTAGACGTACTGGTTGAGCCGCCCCATCGTCTGCCACAGGTTCTGCTTCTCCATGTTGAGCGCCACGTTGTCACGCTGCAGCTCGTCCTGGCCCGACCGGAGCGCGTGCAGGATCGCGTTGAGCTGCGACTGCGACGACTGGTACTTGCGGAAGTAGTCCTGGACCTTCTTGCCCACCGGGAAGAAGCCGAGGAACTTCTTCTCCATCGTCTGCTGGTTGGGGTCGAGGTCCTCGACCGTACGGCGCAGCTCGAGCAGCGTGGTGCCGACCTTCGAGCCCTGCGACAGGCCGCCCTCCTTCAGCGCCTTCACCGGCGTGTTGAGCAGCCGGTTGGAGGTCTCGGCCGCCTTCTTGATGTCGACATCGCCCATCGCCCGTACGGCGTCGGCCTGGGCGGCGAACTCGGGGGACCCGGTCTGCGCGGTGGTGATGGCCGACATGAAGGCGTCGACCTTCTGGTCGAGCACCGGCACCTGCGCCGCGTCCACCTGCGGGGCCATCTTGGGCGCCGACGTCACCGGCACCGCCTGCACCGGGGGAGGCGCCTCCAGCGTGAGGGTCTGCGTGGCCGTGGGAGGGGTGAGAGGGGCGAACGCGGCTCCCTGGTCGGTCATGGGGTTCCCTTTCGTGCGCGACGCGACGTAGTGACGCCCACACCCTACCGGGCAGGCGGAGCGACGTCCCTTGATGTCGACCCTGGTCCGGCACCCAGTCCGGGCAGCCCGGGCCCCGTACGGGTCAGCAGGTCGGCGAACAGGTCGCCGTGGGCGTCGAGGCGCTCCAGCACGTCGGCGGGGGAGAACCGGAGGTCGTCGGGCTCGCGGCAGGCCGCGACCTCGTCCCACGTCACGGGGGTGGCGACGCTGGGGTGCTCCCGGGCCCGCAGCGAGTACGGGCAGACGGCGTTGCGGGCCGCGGCGTTCTCGAGGTAGTCGAGGAGGATCCGCCCCACCCGGTGCTCCTTCGGCGTGGTGACCACGAACCGGTCAGGATGGGCGCGCACGAGCCGCTGCGAGAAGGCCTTGGCCCACGCGGTGACCTCGTCGCACCTGGTGGGGGCGATGGGGGCCGACACCTGCAGCCCCTTCGACCCGGTGGTCTTCACGTACGGGATCAGGCCCAGGTCGGCCAGGGCGGTGCCCACCAGCAGCGCGGCGTGGGCGGAGTCGACCATCGTGACGTCGTCGCCGGGGTCCAGGTCGATCATGAGGGTCGTGGTGCGGGGCTGGTCGGGGCCGTCGAGCACCACCGCCCCCTCGGCGTCGCAGGTCGCGTCGGCCAGCACCCACTGCGGGGCGTGGATCTCGAGCGAGGCCAGGTTCGCCAGGTAGACCAGCTCGGCGGCCTCGGTCACCACCGGGTAGCGCAGCAGGCTCTCCGAGGTGCGGACCAGCTGGCTGCCCAGCCACTCGGGTGCCCCCGTCGGCAGGTTCTTCTCGTAGAAGTGGAACCGGTCGCCGACCCCGTGGGGGTAGCGGATCCGGGTGAGGCAGCGGCCGGCCAGGTGGGGCAGCATCGTGTCGGCCACCAGGAGGTAGTACTGCACCACCTCGGCCTTCGTGACGTGGTCGGCCGGGTACAGCACCCGCTCGAGGTTGGTGAGCACCAGGGTGCGTCCCCCGACGCTCACCCGCACCTCGGTCTGCTTCGGCATGCGCAGAGCGTAGCCGTCAGGTGCCTGGGGCTCCCCGGCGCCGGGCAGGGTGGGGTCAGCAGCTGAGCGCGTCGCCGGTCCAGCAGGCGGGGCCGAGGTACAGCGTGGCCCGCACCGACGAGGCCGAGGCCGGGTAGTAGTCGAGCAGGAACGAGTCGGCGAACACGTACGCGGTGCCGTCGGTCACCTGCTGCTGGAACGCGTCGGCGACGGCCTGGGTGGTGAACAGGGGCAGGAGGGTGCCGGCCTCGCTCACCAGGGCCTGCTGCACGACGCCCGGGTCGGAGCCCGAGACCCGCAGCCGGATGTAGCGCAGCCCGTTGCCGCCGGGGAAGGTCGAGACCACGAGCGTCATGTCGCCGATGCTGCGAGTGCAGTCGATCTGGGCCTTCTCCTCCTTGCACGTGTAGCCCACCGGCTGCAGCGTCGCCGGCACCTGCGCGGGCTCGACCTTGAACCGCTGCCGCTCCAGCGACGGCCAGCCCTCAGCGTTGACGGTGAGGGCGCGGCCGACCGAGCCGCGGATCGTGAGGGTGCCCTGGGTGAGGTTCGCCGGCACCTGGGGGGTGCCGTCGGCGAGCGCCTGCTTGGCCGCCGCGACCTCGTCGGGGCCCGCCAGCACCGCCTGGAGCAGGTGGTCCTGCACCTCGGTGGAGATCTGAGACGGGTCGTACGGGGTCGACATGGCGACCCGGCCGAGGCCGGCGCCGGTGCCGCCGACGTAGGCGGTGGTCTGGTGCATGCCGGGCAGCAGGCACAGGTAGCTCTCGATGCCCGGCGCGCCCTCGGAGGTGCAGGCGAAACCCTTGCTCTCCAGCCAGCCCTTGAGCTCGGCCGGCCGCCCCGCGCCCGGCGCCAGCGACATGACGCGGGGCTGGGAGGAGCCTGGGGCCGAGCCGACGCCGGTGGCGGTGGCCGTCGGACGATTGACCTGCAGGAAGACGATCGCCCCGAGCACGAGCACCAGCACGAGCACGGCGGCGACCAGGGGCAGCCGGCTGCGGCGCTTGCGGGGCCGGGGCGCCCGCGCGGCCGAT
>JBHAES010000383.1:0-13755 GCA_041855725.1 Actinomycetota bacterium | reverse complement strand
CGTGTACTCGAAGCTTGCTGCCGACGGCTCGTTGACCAGGCCCACCACGTGGCACCCGGCGCGCCGCAGCGCCTCGATGGTGAGGTAGCGCTGCGCCGCGTACGCGTGGGCGGGTACGCCGGCCACCACCTCGACCTGCTCGTCGCGCCCCACGGCGTCGAGCACCGTGGAGCGGGTCGCCAGCTCGTCGCGGAGCGCGGTGAAGAAGGCGGTGAGCAGGTCGAGCAGCTCGAACCGCTCGGTGCCGACCGTCACCGGGGTGTGGGGGCTGACGCCCGGGTCGGCGAGCAGCCGCTTGAACGACCGCAGCACCGGCGCGCCGTCGCGGCCGGCCGCCAGAGCCTCGAACCCGAACACGAGATCGGAGCCGCGCAGGGCCGCCGCCGAGGGCACGAAGTCGCGGGTGTCGCCGTATTCGTCGGGGAAGCCCACCACCGGGTAGTTGCCTCGGTCGGCGTAGGAGACCACCGTGCGCGTCGTACCGAAGTCCACTCCCAACCGCATCCCGTCAGCCTATCGGTCCGATCCCCGGCCCTGCCGGACCCGGTCGGCCCCGGACGGGGGCCGAGGGCTCAGGACTCCTTGAGCCGCAGGCTGACCGAGTTGATGCAGTACCGGTCGTCGGTCGGCGTGTCGTAGCCCTCGCCGTGGAACACGTGGCCCAGGTGCGACCCGCACGAGGCGCACCGCACCTCGACGCGGTGCCGGCCCAGGGAGTGGTCGTCGAGCAGCACCACGGCGTCGCCGGCGAGCGGCGTCCAGAACGACGGCCAGCCGCAGTGGGAACTGAACTTGGTGCCCGACGAGAACAGCTCGGCGTCGCAGGCGCGGCAGTGGTAGGTGCCCGGCGTGTCGGTGTCGGTGTACTCGCCGGTGAACGGCCGCTCGGTGCCGGCCTCGCGCAGCACGTGGTACTCCAGCGCGTCGAGCTGGGCGCGCCACTCGGCGTCGGTCTTGACCACTTTCAGCGGTGGTACGCGCTGCTCCACACGTCCTCCTTCGTCGTGCCGGGTGCAGCCGGTACGGGCTCGCCCGGCCAGCGTACGCGGCGGGCGAAGGCCACGCGGCGCTCGCCGGGGCGGCCCCTGGGCGGTCCGCCAGAGCCACGAGGCACGCCCGGGTGCCCGACCTGCTCCGCCGACGGCGAGGGGCGCTGGGGCGTCAGGCCGAGGCGGCCGCGGGGCGGTCGGAGTCGAACTCCAGCAGCTCCATGGCGGCGAAGGCGTAGCGGGCGAGCACGAGGTCGAGCACCTCGTCGTCGACGCCGATCGGCTCGGCCACCACGAGGGCGCCGGCCTGCACGGCCTGCTGGGCCGCCTGGGCGTACGCCTCGTCGGAGGTGAGGAACAGCGAGCCGACCGCCACGTGGCGGCGGCCCTGGCTGCGCAGCGTGGCGACCGCCTGGGCCATCGACGGGCCGGTGCCGTCGGCGGCGGCGACGAGGCAGGGCAGCCGGTGGTGGGTCGACCACTGCCGCACCCGACGGGCGAGCACGGCGGCGCCTCGGGTGTCACCCTGGGAGGCGACGGCCAGCACGAGGCCGTCGAGCTCGAGCACGTGCGCCTCGGACAGCGCGGTCCGCAGCCGCTCGTCGACGACCCGGAGCAGGGTGGCCGACGGCCCGATCGGGGCGGCGGTGGCGAAGCGGACCCTGGGGTGCGCCGCGGTGACCCGGGCGTGGACCTCGGCGACCGCGGCCTCGGTGGCCGGCGTGGGGGTGAGGGTGAGCGGCACGAGCACGATCTCGTCCACGCCGCGAGAGGCGAGCCGGGAGACCACCTGCGGGCCGGTGGGCGGGCAGTGGTCGAGGAACGCGGTGCTGACCTTCAGCTCGGGGCGGTAGCCCTGGAGCGCCACGCGCAGGGCGTGGGACACCTCGGTGACCCGAGGGTCGGTGCTGCCGTCGGCCAGCATCACCAGTGCAGGAGCAGCCATGGTGGGCCCCCTTCCAGACGATCCGTCGTGGTTCCCGGCCTCGTTGCCGCGGCGTGGTCTCGCGTGGCGAGATCGGCGCCTCGACCTCCCCCTGATGGTGCTAGCGGCGATCGTGAGACCCACTCTTCTGGTTCGCCCGCCCGTTGTGCAAACTCGATACCCAACTGGTGAGACGGCGTCTCGTGATGCGAGATACCCGGTACGTCGGGTCCGAAGAAGCCTGCCTCACCTGTGACACGACGACGGGCGGTGGGGTCCGTACGCGGTCCACGCTCGTCCGCGGGAGTCGTACGCGGTCTGGGGCGCCTGATGGGGGCTCAGGTTGGCAGGTGTTGCCAGCCTGTCGAGGTCAAGGTCCGGGGTCGGTCCGGCCTGCTGCGGACGGCCAGCGTCAGGGCGCACGCAGGGGCAGGGACCGACGAGACGCTGGCTCGCACAGAGGGGAGGGGAGGGCCCGGCTCAACCGGCTGTGGTGGGCGGTACTGGGTTTGAACCAGTGACCTCTTCCGTGTCAGGGAAGCGCGCTACCGCTGCGCCAACCGCCCGAGGTGGAGACGGGATTTGAACCCGTGTACACGGATTTGCAGTCCGTTGCCTCGCCTCTCGGCCACTCCACCGTGTTGCTGCTCCGAGCGGACGACGGGATTCGAACCCGCGACCCTCACCTTGGCAAGGTGATGCTCTACCAGCTGAGCCACGTCCGCGTACCTCCTCAGGAGGTGCCTGGAAGACATTACAGGGTGCGGGCCGTGGAGACAAACCGGCCCCTCGGCGCGCCGCCGGGCCAGGGCCGATGTGCACGCACCCCCCGACGTGGGCTATGGTGGAGCACCGCAGGGGCGTATGGCGCAGCGGTAGCGCGCTTCGTTCACACCGAAGAGGTCACTGGTTCGAACCCAGTTACGCCCACCAGGCAGCCGCCACCTCGTCCCACCCGTCATCCACCGAGCCTGGCGGTGCAGCGTCACACCGTGAGGACCACCAGCGACACCGCGCCCGCTGCGACGAGCATCACCAGGTCGGGCACGAGCCGACGGACGTGGAGCACGCTCATCACCGCGATCGCGGCGAGGCTCACCCACAGCACCGCTACGGGGCTGGCGCCAGCCGCCTCGGCCACCTGGGCCGACACCTCCAGCATCGTGGCCGACACCGCCACCAGCAGCCCGCAGATGACGGGCAGCACGTACGTGCCGACGCTGCGCACCACGGGGTGCTCGCGCAGCTCCTCGTACAGCCCCAGGACGGGCATCGCCACCGAGCAGCAGGCACCGACGGTGACAGCGGTGGCCGCCAGCCCCAGCGCCCATGCCTGCCAGCCGCCCACCGGTGCGCCGACGAGGAACCCCACCCCGGCCCCGACCTTCACGAGGATCGGCCCCGGCAGCGCGTTCGCGACAGGTACGAGCTGGGTGTAGAACGTCTCGCGGTCGACGAGCCCGCTGCGGACGAAGAAGCCGTCGGCCACCCCGATGTAGGCCTCGCCGCCGCCGAACGACGTCACCGCCGACAGCGCCAGCAGCACGCCCACCCGGGCCCCGGCGGCGCCCGCGAGCGCCCCGAACGCGCCGACGCCGAGCCCGGCGAGGGCCGCGAAGAGCCCGGTCGCCACCCACGTCGGACCCAGACGGCGGGCCTGGCGGGGCCGCGGCACCGCGCGGGGACCCGCCGCCCGGTCACGCACCAGGGCCACCACCGCGATCACGGCGAGCGCGCCACCGATGAGCTGCACCGCCGACAGGTGGGGCAGGCGCACGTGTGCGGGGCGGCCCACGAGCGAGGTGACCAGCAGCACCAGGCTGTGCGGGCCGACGGCCAACGCCGAGGCGGCCGTGACCGCGACGAAGGCCCAGCGCCGCCGCCCGGCCTGGCGGTGCACCTTCGTCACGTAGCCGGTCAGCAGCACGATGATGAACGCGGCGATGCCCACGGAGGCGGCGCTCACCGCCCGTACGGCCCCCGGTCCCAGCGCCTGCGACCCCGCGAGGAGGCCGAGGGTGCCGACGACGCCGGGCGCGGCGACGACCAGGGCCCCGACGAGGGCCAGCCACGGCCCGCGGACCGTCTGACCTGCCGCCGCGGCCAGCTTGACCGGGAGCGCACCGGGGGTGATGTTGGCCACCACGGTGTGGCGGGTGAAGGTCGGCTCGTCGAGCAGCCGCCGCCGGGCCACCAGCTCCTTGTCGACCACCGGCACCAGCGCCGAGCCGCCACCGAAGCCGATGGTGCCGACGGTCAGCAGCCCCGCCAGCAGCCCCCAGGGCTGGCGCGTCGCAGCGGGCTCATCGGTCATGGCGGACCCAGCGTAGGGGAGCGGCCCCACCGGCCCGCAGGCGGTGCCGCCGATGGGGGCCGGCGCCCACGCATGCGGCAGAATGTCGTGCGCGCCCACCGCGCCACCGGTCGTCCGGGTACGACGGCCGGCCGAACACCGGAGAGGGAACCTAATGCCCAGCATCACCGTCGTCAGGCCCGACCAGACCGAGGTCCGCGAGCTGACCGGAACCACGACCGGGCTCGACCTCTTCGGTGCCGACCAGACGGTCGTGGCGATGAAGGTGGGCGGCCAGACCCTCGACCTGGCCCGCGAGCTCGCCGACGGCGACACCGTCGAGCCGGTCGCGATGGCCTCCGACGAGGGACTCGCGATCGTGCGGCACAGCTGCGCCCACGTGGCGGCGCAGGCGGTGCAGGCGCTGCGCTCCGACGCGCGGCTCGGCATCGGCCCGCCCATCACCGACGGGTTCTACTACGACTTCGACGTGGCCGAGCCGTTCACCCCCGACGACCTGAGGGTGCTCGAGAAGGCGATGCAGCGCATCGTCAAGGAGCGGCAGCGGTTCGTGCGCCGCGTCGTCACCGACGACGAGGCCCGCGCCGAGCTGGCCGCCGAGCCCTACAAGCTGGAGCTGATCGGGCTCAAGGGTGCCGCCAGCGCCGACGACGGGTCGTCGGTCGAGGTCGGCGCCGGTGACCTCACCATCTACGACAACGTGCGCCGCAACGGCGAGGTCGCCTGGAAGGACCTCTGCCGGGGCCCGCACGTGCCGCACACCGGCTACCTCAAGGCGTACGCGCTGACCCGCTCGTCGGCCGCGTACTGGCGCGGCGACCAGGCCAACCCGCAGCTGCAGCGCCTCTACGGCACCGCGTGGGCGACCCGCGACGACCTGGCCGCCTACCAGCTCCGCATGGCCGAGGCCGCCAAGCGCGACCACCGCCGTCTCGGCGCCGAGCTCGACCTGTTCAGCTTCCCCGACGAGCTCGGCTCGGGCCTGCCGGTGTTCCACCCCAAGGGCGGGATCGTCCGGATGGAGATGGAGGACTACGCCCGGCGCCGGCACGTGGAGGCGGGCTACCAGTTCGTCAGCACCCCCCACATCACCAAGAAGAACCTGTTCGTGACGTCGCGGCACCTCGAGTGGTACGCCGACGGCATGTTCCCGCCCATGCACGTCGACGAGGAGCGCGACGCGGCGGGCAACGTCACCCGGCAGGGCGTGGACTACTACCTCAAGCCCATGAACTGCCCGATGCACAACCTGATCTACCAGTCGCGGGGCCGGTCCTACCGCGAGCTGCCGCTGCGGCTGTTCGAGTTCGGCCACGTCTACCGCTACGAGAAGTCGGGCGTGGTGCACGGGCTCACCCGGGCCCGGGGCTTCGCCCAGGACGACGCCCACATCTACTGCACCCGGGAGCAGATGAAGGACGAGCTCACCAGCCTGCTCACCTTCGTGCTCGACCTGCTGCGCGACTACGGGCTCGACGAGTTCCACCTGGAGCTGTCGACCCGCAACCCCGACAAGTGCGTGGGCGACGAGGAGACGTGGGAGGAGGCCACCCAGACGCTCGCCGACGTCGCTACCGCGTCGGGGCTGACCCTGGTGCCCGACCCGGGCGGGGCGGCCTTCTACGGCCCGAAGATCTCGGTGCAGGCCAAGGACGCCATCGGGCGCTCGTGGCAGCTGTCGACGATCCAGCTCGACTTCTTCGAGCCGGAGCTGTTCGGCCTGGAGTACGCGGCCTCCGACGGCACCCGCAAGCGGCCCGTGATGATCCATCGGGCCCTGTTCGGGTCGATCGAGCGGTTCTTCGGGGTGCTGCTGGAGCACTACGCCGGCGCGTTCCCGGCGTGGCTGGCGCCGGTGCAGGTGGTGGGCATCCCCGTCATGGCCGACCACGTGCCGTACCTCGACGAGGTGGCCGCCCGGCTGCGGGCCGAGGGGGTGCGCGTCGAGGTCGACGCCAGCGACGACCGGATGCAGAAGAAGATCCGCACCGCCCAGACCCAGAAGGTGCCCTACATGCTCATCGCGGGTCACGACGACGTGGCGGCCGGCGCGGTGAGCTTCCGCTACCGCGACGGGTCGCAGAAGAACGGGGTGCCCGTCGACGAGGCGGTCGCCGAGATCGTCGCGGCCGTACGGGAGCGGCGGCGGTGACCCCCCTCGGACCGTCGGACGACGGCTGGGAGGCCAGGCCGCCGCGGGAGGAGCGGGCGGCCCGGCGGGCCCGCCGGAAGGCGCTGCAGCAGGCCGTCGCCGAGGCGGAGCATCTGGCGGGGGTGCCCGACGCGTTCCAGCGGCTGTGGACGCCCCACCGCATGGCCTACATCGACGCCGGCACGGCGGGTGCGCGGACGGGGTGCCCGTTCTGCGAGGCGCCCGAGAAGCCCGACGCCGAGGGGCTGGTGGTGCACCGCGGCAAGACCTGCTTCGTGGTGATGAACCTGTTCCCCTACAACCCGGGGCACGTGCTCGTGTGCCCCTACCGCCACGTCGCCGACTACACCGACCTCACCGAGGCCGAGACCGTCGAGCTGGCGGCGACGACGCAACGCGCCATGACGGTGCTGCGTGCGGTGAGCGGCCCGGCGGGCTTCAATGTGGGCATGAACCAGGGCCAGGTCGCGGGCGCCGGCGTCGCCTCCCACCTGCACCAGCACGTGGTGCCGCGCTGGCTCGGCGACTCCAACTTCCTGCCCATCGTCGGTCAGACCAAGGCGCTGCCGCGGCTGCTCGACGACGCCCGCCGCCTGCTCGCCGACGCCTGGGGCTGACCGTGCTCGACCACTTCCGCCACGTCTGGGCCGCCGCGATGCGGCCGCCGGCCACCCTGCTGCTGCGGCTCGGCGTGGCACCCGACGTGGTCACGTGGCTCGGCACGATCCTGGTGGTCGCGGCCGCCCTGCTCACCATCCCGCGGGGGCTGCTGTGGCAGGGGGCGCTGCTGTGCCTGATCCTTGTGCTCTCCGACGGCCTCGACGGGCAGATGGCCCGTATGTCGGACCAGTCCACCACCTACGGCGCGTTCCTCGACTCGTCGCTCGACCGGGTGGCCGACGGGGCCATCTTCGGGGCGATCATCCTCTACTACGCCGGCCCCGGCGGGTCGCAGGCGTGGGCGTTCGTCACCTTGTGGGCCCTCGTCGCCGGGCAGGTGACGTCGTACGTGAAGGCGCGCGCCGAGTCGGTCGGCCTCGACGCGTCGGGGGGCGTGGCCGCTCGCGCCGACCGCATCGTGGTGGCGGTGGTCGGCCTGCTGCTGGCCGGTGTCGGGGTGCCGTACGCGTTGCAGGCGGCGATGCTCGTGCTCGCCGTGCTGGCGAGCTGGACGGTCGCGCAGCGGATCCTGCGGGCGCGGGCCTCGGCCGGCAAGCCGCCGCTCGGGTCGGCGCGCGGCCGCGAGGACGGCGACGCGGGTGCTGACGGCGCCGCGCCGTGAGCCTCGTCGACGCCGTCAACCGGGTCGTGTGGGCCACGGGCTGGCGGCTCGGCCCGGTGGTGCTGCGCAGCCGTACGGTGCGCGACGGCCTGGGCCGCGTCGGGGCCGCGGCCGCGACCGTGCGACCCGGCGTCCACCTGGCGCAGTGGCGCCGGAACGTGGAGCTCGCCTGCGGCCGCCGGCCGGGGCCCGCCGAGACGCGGGCGGCGGTGGCGTCGTACCTGCGGATGGTGACGGAGTCGTTCGTGCTGCCGTCGTGGGACCGCGACCGGATCGTGTCGACGGTCACCTCCGACGGTGTCGGCGAGGCGCGGCTGCGCGAGGCGATGGCGGGGCCGGGGGCGGTGCTGGGGCTGCCGCACCTCGGCTCGTGGGACCACGCCGGCGCGTGGGCGTGCGCCACGGGGATGCCGGTGGCGACCGTGGCCGAGCAGCTCGGTGCGGCCGAGTTCGCCGCGTTCCGGGCCTACCGGGAGCGGCTCGGCATGCGGGTCTACTCCCACCGCGACCCGGGGGTGCTGGGGGCGCTCGCCGACGACGTCCGGGCGGGTCGGCTCGTCTGCCTGGTCGCCGACCGGTCCTTCGACGGCGGGGGCGTGACGGCGTCGTGGCGGGGCGTCGAGGTACGGGTCGCGGCCGGTCCCGCGTACCTCGCCCGGCGGACGGGGGCGCTGCTCATGGGGTGCGCCGCCCGCTACACGCCGACGGGGATCCACCTGGCGTTCTCGGACCCGGTGCCGCACGAGCCGGGGCGGGCGGGGCTGGCGGCGATGACGCAGCGGCTGGTGGACTTCTACGCCGCCGAGGTCGCCCGCGACCCGGCCGCCTGGCACGTGTTCCAGCCGTTCTTCCCCGAGCCGGGGGGTCGCCCGGTGGCGGGCGCCGGGGCGGCGACGGGTGGTGGCGACCGGCGATGAGGGTGGGCCTGGTGTGCCCGTACTCGTTCGACACCGCGGGCGGGGTGCAGAACCACGTGCTGGGGCTCGCGGGCTGGCTGGTACGGACCGGCCACGACCCGCACCTGCTGGCGCCTGGCCGCCTCGACGCCGACCGGGCGGTGCGCCACGGGGTCGACCCGGGGCGGTTCACGTCGCTGGGGCGTACGGTGCCGGTGCCCTACAACGGGTCGGTGGCGCGGATCGCGTTCGGGCCGGTGTCGCGGCGGCGGGTGCGGCGCTGGCTCGCGGCGGGGGCGTACGACGTGCTGCACGTGCACGAGCCGATCACGCCGAGCGCCGCGGTGCTGGCGGTGTGGGAGGCGCGGGGCACCCCCGTGGTGGCGACCTTCCACACCTCGACGCCCCGGTCGCGCACGATGGGGGCGGCCCGGCGCCTCATGCCCGGCACCGTGACGCGCCTCGACGCGGGGATCGCGGTGTCTCAGGTCGCGGCGGACGTGACGCGCCGCCACCTCGGCGTGGACCCGGAGGTGATCGGCAACGGCGTCACGGTCGCCGACTTCGACGGGCTGCCCGCCGGTGACGACCGGCCGCGGGTGGTGTGCGTGCCGGGGCGGCTGCACGAGCCGCGCAAGGGCCTGGGGGTGTTCCTGGCGGCCGCGGCCCGGCTCGTCGACGAGGTGCCGGGGCTGGACGTGGTGGTGATCGGCGCCGGTGCCCGCCCGAGGGGGGCGCCGCGTCAGGTCCGGTTCGTGGGGGCGGTGACCGACGCCGAGCGCAACCGGCTGCTCGCCGCCTCGGACGTCATGGTCGCCTCCCACGTCGGGCGGGAGAGCTTCGGCATCGTGCTGCTGGAGGCGCTGGCCGCGGGCGCCGAGGTGGTCGCCTCCGACCTGCCCGCCTTCCGTACGGTGCTCGACGACGGGCAGGGTCCGGTGGGCCGGTTGTTCCCGGCCGGCGACGCCGCTGCGCTGGCCGACGCGGTGCGGCGGGCGCTCGCCGAGCCGTACGACCCGGCCCGTGGCCGCGCCCGAGCCGCCGCGTTCGACTGGGGCGTCGTGGGCCCGCAGGTGGTGGCGGTGTACGAGCGGGTCGTGGCCCGGGCTCACCGGTGACGGCTCGGGGTCGGGTTGCGGGGTGACGGGGGTGCCGGCCGCGAGGGTGGGCGTCAGGTGTCGTGAGGGGTGCGGTGGGATCGGCCGTTCCGGCGATCGAGGGGGCTGCGCCGGGTGGCGTGTCAGAGGACGGGGTCGCGGGGGTGCGACGGCCCGAGCATGGCGCGAGCCCCCCGGCGGTGGCGCCGGGGGGCTCGGGCGGTGGATATCGGGTGCGGGTCAGCGCAGCTTGTCGGTCTCGTCCTGGATCTTGAGGGCGACCTGTCGCAGCTTGTCGGAGTGTGCCTTCGCGTGGTGGGCGCAGAAGAGCAGCACCCCGCCGCCGACGAGCGTGACCCGCAGATAGGCCTGCGCGCCGCACCGGTCGCAGCGGTCGGCTGCGGTCAGGGCGTCGTCGAGAACGGTGGTCGTCACGTGTGCCTTCCTTCGTGTCGTGCCTGGCGGCTGTCGGCCGGAGGACGCTTCCTTTGTAGCATCCGCCGGTGCGACGTCCATCGGGTGGAACGCCGCCCCGATCGGCTTTGTTCCCCGATCGTGACCACCCAGGCAGTGCCCCTGACCTGAGCGGACCTGACTCAAGCCTACGGTCGCGGTCAACTCGGTCGTCCCACCCGTCCCAGGTGCCCACCGGGTCCCGTGCCCGGCCGCGCGCCACCGGAGGCAGAGGGCATCCAGGTCCAGGGCACCCCGCCTCCTGCCGGGGCTCCGGACGGTGGCGGCACCTCCACGTCTCGAGTCGATCTGCCACGTCTGGGACCTGTCGCGACCGAGACGTGATGGTTCGGCGCGTGGCAGCTCGACTCGTGTGCTGCTCGGTCGGCTGGCGACACAGCGATCCCGAAGGTCAGGCCTCCGGCGCAGCGGAGCTGACGACAAAGAGCACAGTCGCGCAGCGCCCTGCGATGCAGGGTGAGCGACGCAGCCCGGAGCGCTGGCCGCTGAGCGTGCGCGAAGCGGACGAGTGGAGGGGGAGGACAGCGAGCCCGAAGGGCAGACCTCCGAGAGCGGCGCGTCGTCGGCGACAGGGGGCTCACCGGTCCCGGGCACGCAGCGCAGCGGGGGTCGGATGCCGCCCCACGGAGCCGGTGCCCGGGACGTGCCGGTGAGAATGACCGCGGCGCCGACGACGAGAGCACGGCGCGTCCCGGTAGGAAGTGTCGGCGGGCTTGGCTAGCCTCGTCGGGTGACTGACTCCCAGGACTCGCTCCTTGACGCGCTGCCAGCCGAGCCGGCGGCCGCCTCGCCGCGCACGCGGTCGCGTGCGGCCCGGACGCCGGCGGCGCAGGGGCACGACTACGAGGCGCGGCACCTGCTGGTGCTGGAAGGGCTGGAGGCGGTCCGCAAGCGTCCGGCGATGTACATCGGGTCGACCGACACCAAGGGGTTGATGCACTGCCTGTGGGAGATCATCGACAACGCGGTCGACGAGGCGTTGGCGGGGTTCGGCAACCAGATCCAGATCGAGCTGCGGGCCGACGGGTCCGCCTACGTGGCAGACCAGGCGCGGGGCATCCCGGTCGACATCCATCCGGGCACAGGCCTGTCGGGGGTGGAGGTGGTGTTCACCAAGCTCCACGGCGGCGGCAAGTTCGGTGGCGGGGCCTACAACGCGACCGGTGGCCTGCACGGGGTGGGGGCGTCGGTGGTGAACGCGTTGTCGGCGCGGCTCGACGTGGAGGTCGACCGCGGCGGGTGGACGTACGGGATGTCGTTCCGGCGGGGCACGGCCGGCACCTTCGCCGGGCCGGGGCCGACGGCGGCGTTCACGCCGGGGGCGGGGCTGCAGAAGCTGCGCAAGGCGCCGAAGGGGGCCACGGGGAGCCGGGTCCAGTACTGGCCCGACAGGCAGGTGTTCCTGCCTGACGCCGAGTTCGACGTGGTGCCGCTGGTGGCCAGGGCACGGCAGACGGCGTTCCTCGTGCCGGGGCTGCGGCTGACGGTCACCGATCTGCGTCCCGGCGGGGTCGGGGTGCCGGAGGAGTTCCGGTTCGAGGGCGGCATCTCGGAGTTCACCGACTTCCTGGCCGGTGACCCGCCGGTCACCGAGGTGGTGCGGCTGCGGGGGCACGACACGTTCACCGAGACGGTGCCGATGCTCGACGACGAGGGGTCGATGACCCCCACCGACGTCGACCGCGACCTCGACGTCGACATCGCGCTGCGGTGGGGCACCGGCTACGACACGCGGGTGCAGTCGTTCGTCAACATCATCGCCACGCCGAAGGGCGGCACCCACGTGCAGGGATTCGAGCGGGGCATGACGAGGGCGTTCGCGAAGGCGCTCGACGGCACCCGGTTGATGAGGTCGAACGAGGAGATCGTCAAGGACGACATCGCCGAGGGGTTGACGGCGGTGGTGACCGTCCGGCTGGCGGAGCCGCAGTTCGAGGGTCAGACCAAGGAGGTGCTGGGCACGCCGGCGGTGGCACGGCTGGTGACGCGCATCGTGGAGTCGGAGCTGGGGGAGTTCCTCACCTCCACGAAGGCGGCCACCAAGCAGCAGGCCCGGGCGGTGATGGAGAAGGTGGTGGCGGCCTCGCGCACCCGGGTGCAGGCCCGGGCCCACAAGGAGGCGCAGCGGGCGAAGAACGCGCTGGAGTCGTCGACGCTGCCACCGAAGCTGGCCGACTGCCGCAGCAACGACGTCGACCGCACCGAGCTGTTCATCGTGGAGGGCGACTCCGCGATGGGTACGGCGAAGCTGGCGCGTGACTCCGAGTTCCAGGCGCTGCTGCCGATCCGGGGCAAGATCCTCAACGTGCAGAAGGCGTCGGTGACCGACATGCTGAAGAACGCCGAGTGCGCGGCGATCATCCAGGTGGTGGGTGCGGGGTCGGGGCGTACGTTCGACGTCGACGCCGCCCGCTACGGCAAGATCATCTTCATGGCCGACGCCGACTCCGACGGCGCCCACATCCGGTGCCTGCTGGCGACGCTGTTCTTCACCTACATGCGGCCGATGGTCGAGGCGGGCCGGGTCTACACGGCGGTGCCGCCGCTGCACCGGTTCGAGATCGTGCAGCCGAAGAAGGGGCAGGACCGCTACGTGTACACGTACTCCGACCCGGAGTACCAGCGCAAGGCGGCGGAGCTCACGAAGAAGGGCATCCGGTTCCACGAGCCGCAGCGCTACAAGGGGCTGGGCGAGATGGACGCCGACCAGCTCGCCGAGACCACGATGTCGCCCAGGCACCGCACCCTGCGGCGGCTGACGGTCGACTCGGCCGAGGCGGCGGCGAAGACCTTCGAGAAGCTGATGGGCAACGAGGTGGGCCCGCGCCGCGAGTTCATCATCGAGGGCGCCTACGCCCTCGACGCCGAGCGCATCGACACCTGAGCCGGGTCGCAGCCGCCCGGCGCCGACCGGGCAGACGGCGGACGGCCGGCGAGGGTGGCGACCCCCGCCGGGACGCGGTCACCGAGGTCGGGCGTGCCTGGCCGGGTCCGACAGGGGCTGAGGGCCAGCCGCCGCGCACCCGGACGTCGACGGCTGCGGGTATCGTGCCCGCATGCCCGGCGACTTCGACGACCTGCTGGCCGCGAACGACCGCTACGCCACGTCGGCGCCGCGTGGCTTCGACGGGATCGCGCACGCGGGCGTGGCGGTGGTGACCTGCATGGACTCTCGGCTGCAGCCGCTGGAGATGCTGGGGCTGTTCCTCGGCGAGGCGAAGATCCTGCGCACGCCCGGCGGCCACGTGACGCCCGACGCGGTGACCGGCTGCGTGCTCGCGGCGCACCTGCTCGCGGTGGACCGGGTGCTGGTCGTCGCCCACACCCGCTGCGCCATGGCGGGCACCGACGCCGACCTGGTCGCGGCCGCGCGGGCCCGGTCGGGGGCGGACCTGGCCGCGTACGGGCCGTTCGGCGCCGACCCCGACCAGGAGGGCCGGGTGCGCGCCGACGTCGCCCTGCTGCGCGACCACCCCGCCCTCGCCGGCCGGGTACGGGTCGGCGGGTTCGTGTACGACGTGGACGACGGCCGGCTGCGGCAGGTCTGCTGAGGGCGGCCGTCAGGCCAGGGTGCGGGTCCCCAGGCCGGCGATCGGCTGCGGGGCCGGGGTGCCGGAGCCGTCGCG
>JBHAES010000382.1:0-4115 GCA_041855725.1 Actinomycetota bacterium | reverse complement strand
GTCGGTGATGACGACGCCGTTGAAGCCGAGCTCGGTCTTCAGCAGCCCGTCGACCAGCTCCGGCGACAAGGTGGCGGGCAGCATGTCGGCGTCGGCGAGGTCGGGGTTGAGCCGACGCTGCCACGCCGGCTGCACGAAGTGGCCGGCCATCACCATCTCCACGCCGTTGGCGATGTGGGCTCGGTAGACCTTGCCGTACGAGGCGTCCCACTCCTCGGCCGACAGCTCGTTGACGCCGAGCACCAGGTGGTGGTCGCGCTCCTCGCTGCCGTCGCCGGGGAAGTGCTTGACGCAGGTGAGGATGCCCGACTCCCGCTGCCCCTGCACGAACGGGATCGTGTAGCGGATCACGTCGTCGGCCGTGGTGCCGTACGCACGGGTGTTCACGATGGTGTTGCGCCAGTTGAACAGGATGTCGACGCACGGGTCGAAGTTCACGTTGACGCCCAGCGCGTGCATCTCGCGGCCGGACACGTAGCCGGCGTTGAACGCCACGTCGGTCGACCGGGTGGCCTCGGTCTGCGCGCCGGAGGCGATGTAGGTGCCGTCAGAGCAGGCGCCGTTGCCGCCCGAGTCGCAGTTCGCGGCGATGAGCAGCGGGATCTTCGAGGCCGTCTGCAGCCGGTTGAGCAGCTGCTGCACCTGGTCGGAGGTGCCGCCCATGTAGCGGGCGGCGCCCACGTGGAACTTCGCCACGATGTCCTCGGCGGTGTAGTCGTTGCCCGAGAACGCGTCGGTGCCGAAGAAGAACAGGTTCACGAACAGCTGGCCCACCTGCTCGTCGAGGGTCATCTGGGCCAGGGTGTCCTCGACCCACGCCACCTGCTCGTCGTCGAGCTCGTAGGGCATCGCCCTCAGGTCCACGGTCGCCATCGTCGTTCCTCTCGTTCGTCGGTGTGGTGGGCGGGTCACTTGACCCGGGGCATGGCGAGGCGGCGGTCGCCGGAGACGGTGGGCCACGGCACCTCGGCGGCGAGGGTGGCGTCGAACTCGGCGACCAGGTCGCGCTGGTAGGCGCCGGCGAACGTGCCGGCCAGGAAGCGGGGGAGCGCCTCGTCGGTGAACCTGGCCCACGACTCCTTCTCGCGCCCGGGCAGGATCGGGTAGTAGAGGCAGCCGGCCCGTTGCGCCGCGTCGCGGTCGCCCGGCGCGTCGCCGACCAGCATGATCTTGTCGGGGTCGTACTTGCCGTGGGCCGCGTATCGGACGTGCTCGGCCTTGCTGCCCATCTCCTGGCCGGCGATCACCGTCACGTACGAGGCGATGCCGTGCGCGTTCCACTCGTACTCGAGCGCGTGCAGCGGGGTGGCCGAGACCGTCATGCAGTCGACGTCGGGCTGCATCGCCTGCAGCGCCTCGCGGACGCCGGGGAACGGCCCGCAGCCGTGCACCATGTCGGCGATCGCGGCGTTGACGGCCTCGCCCCACCTGATCGCGCGGGTGATCGTCTCGGACGGGTGGTCGGCGGCGTACCGGGCGATCCCCGCGTCCGAGAGCGGGTAGCCGGGGGCGGCGCAGAACTCGGCCAGCTCGGGGTAGTCGGGGATGGTGACGCCACGCTCGGCGACCTCCGTACGGTCGCGCAGCAGGTCGAGCAGCTGCTTGAGCGCCAGCCACCGGTTGAGGCCGCGGGTCACCGAGTAGAGGTTGACGAACAACGCCGTCTCGCGGGCGAGCGTGGAGACGGGCTGCAGGGACCAGTGCTTGATGGAGCAGGGGGTGAAGCACTCCTGGTGCTTGATGTCCATGGCGTCCATGGCGCAGCCGTCGGAGTCGATGCCGACGAAGAACTCCTTGGTCGGCTCGAACTCCACCAGCACGCGCGCCGCCTCGGGGACCTGGGACACTCCCGCTCCTCTCACGATGGCCCCGGCCGCCCGGGGCGAGACGAAAGTCAAACAGCCGCCGGGCGCCGCGTCGTGGGGTTGCCGCGACTTGCCCGCGTACGGTGGCGGCGCACCGGGGGCCACGGTCACACGGGGGCGACAGTCGTGGCAGGATTCAGGAATGGCCCCGCGTCGCGTCCATTTCCTCTTCGCTCACCGAGTCTTGCCCGAGATCGCGCTCGACGCGGGCACCGACCTGTTCACCGAGGCGGGCGAGGTCGACCTGGGCCCCGCCTTCACCCAGCTGTGGGACGAGCTCAACCGCCGGGCCCGTCCCGACGAGTACGTGGCCCCCAACGGCCTGGCCGCGTTCGTGGTGGTGCAGCCAGGGCTCAACGGTCTGCTCGTCACCCTGCCCGAGGCGATCGAGCCCGGTGAGGCCCGCTACGTGCTGCTCGTCGCCAACGACGACCCGGCCAAGCGGCTCTACCTCACCTACGAGCGGGGCGCCGACCCGGCCACCGGGGTCGAGACCACCCAGCTCTGCGCCTGGGTCATGTCCGAGCAGGGGCTGCGGCACATGAACCTCGGCCCCCGCCCCGACCCCAGCGTCGACGCCTTCGTCAGCGAGGTCGCCGCCGCCGTCGGAGCAGCCTGAGACGTAGGCTCCCCTCATGCTGACTCGGCTCGAGGTCGACGGGTTCAAGAACCTCTTAGGGTTCGACGCCTACCTCGGTCCGTACACGTGCATCGCCGGTCCCAACGCGGTGGGCAAGTCGAACGTGGTCGACGCCATCCAGCTGCTCTCGCTCCTGGCCGACCACACGTTCTTGGAGGCGGCGCAGCAGGTCCGAGGCGACCGGGTGGTCGACCCGCGCTCCCTGTTCTGGAACAACGCCGAGTCCGACGACCCCGTGATCCGGCTGGGGGCCGAGATGATCGTGCCGCCCGAGGTCACCGACGACTTCGGTCGCCCCGCCCGGGCGACGACCACCTTCCTGCGCTATGACCTGGAGCTGCGCTACCTGCCGCCCGACGCTGCCTCCCCGCAGACCGGCAGGATCCAGCTGCAGCGCGAGAGCCTCACCCACATCAACCGGCGTGCCGCCGCCCATCACCTCCCATGGACGGACGTTGCGTTCCGGGAGAAGGTCGTGACGGGGCGCCGCTCCGGGACCGCCTACATCTCCACCCAGGAGGGAGAGGACGGCGCCGTCGTGAACGTGCACCAGGACGGCGGCAGCCGGGGACGGCCACGCCCGTCCGCGGCCGGTCGGGCGCCTCGTACGGTGGTCTCCACCACCACGTCGGCCGACGACCAGACGATCCTCTCGGCGAGGCGCGAGATGCAGCAGTGGCGTCTGCTGGCCCTCGAGCCCACCGCCATGCGCGCCCCCGACAGCACGTACGCCGACCCGCACCCCACGGCGACCGGTGCCCACCTGGCGGCGACCCTCTACCGCATGGCCCGTGAGAAGGGGCACGACGTGTACGACGAGGTGGCCGCCCAGGCCGCCGCCCTCACCGACATCCGCGAGATCAGGGTCGACTACGACGAACGACGAGACGCGCTGACCCTCGAGGCCAGGCTCGGCACCGGCCCCTGGCTCCCTGCCCGGTCGCTGTCGGACGGCACCCTGCGCTTCCTGGCGCTGTGCATCATGGGCACCGACGACGGGGTCGGGGGCCTGCTCTGCATGGAGGAGCCCGAGAACGGCATCCACCCGGGCCGCATCGAGGCGATGGTCGACCTCGTCCGCAGCCTCGCGGTCGACCCGGCCGCGCCGCCGGGGCGGGAGAACCCGATGCGGCAGGTGATCGTCAACACCCACTCGCCGGCGTTCGTGCGCTACCAGACCGACGCCGACCTGCTCGCCGCCATGCCCAGCACCGTACGGCGAGAGGGTCGGATCGCCACCACCATGCAGCTGCGTCCCTTGCCCGGCACGTGGCGGGCGAAGGAGGGCGTCCCCACCGTCGCCATGTCGTCGCTGTCCGACTACCTCACCGAGCCGCCCGACACCCTGCTGTCGCTCGAGGCGGTCTCGTGACGCGCAACATCTCGTTCCTGCTCCGGTGAGGGCCCTTCCGACACGGGGTTGCAGACGTTGCTCGTCGAGCTCGGAGCGGATCAGGCGACGGGCATGACCGACACCCGGAAGGGGACGCTCGGCGCGAGGGATCACCCAGGTGCGGGCGGAAGGCACCGTGACGGACCTGTTGTTCATCCACCGTGACGCCGATGGTCCTCGCCCCGAGCAGCGCGAGGCCGAGATCCGGCAGGCGATC